>JALZWC010000067.1 GCA_023300255.1 Saprospiraceae bacterium
GCAGACGTAACACAACTCTCTGAGTTGTGCATGTCTAGCTTGTACACAACTCAGAGAGTTGTGTTACAGCCATTCCACCAGTGAGAATTGAGCGGATACCGTATGAAGTCGTAAGATGTTGACAGCCAATGTTTAAAAAATCATAACGGTCTACTTTATTTTGACACCACTACTTAGAAGTTTTTTATTGTCTAATTCTTTATTTAGTCAACATTGAATAGTGACAATAACTTTATAAAATTCTGATTCTAGAGTTTTTAATTTTCAATATAGAGGATCATTCATCTTTCAAAGCAACAACAGGATTCACATTTGCTGCTTGCATAGCAGGTACCAATCCCGTTAGCGCACCTGCAATAACGAGTATAAATAAAGCCCCTAAACCAACGCCCATATCAATCTGTGGATTTCTAAACATTTCTACTTCTGTACCGGCTGCGAGTTCCATCAAATAGACTAAACCTACACTGACTAATAAGCCAAGGTATCCAGCAATGGTTGTAATAAAAACAGACTCTAATAAGATCATACTAATGATAGACCTTGGTGTAGCCCCCATTGCTTTTCGAATACCTATCTCCTTTGTTCGATCTTTAACGACGATCAACATAATATTTCCAACACCAATAATTCCAAATAACAAACTGCCAATCCCCACAAACCAAACCATAAATTTGATTCCATTAAATAAACCCATAATCTCCTTAATCTCTTCTTCTAAATTATCTGACCCAAATCCTTGTGGATCATCTGGATGTATTTTGTGTCGTCGTTTAAGGATTGTTTTTATTTTATTTTCTGCAACCGAAGAGTTAAATCTAGTATCAATAGTACAAGCGAACCAACTCACATGATTTGGGCGGTTGATCATTTGTTGAGCAGTGGTTAAGGGTAGAAAAATAGTTTTCTCATCATCTTCTCCGTCTTCTCCTGAACGAGAAGATTCAAAAACTCCTGCTACCAAAAAATCATTTCCCTGTATTTTTACATATTCCCCAATGACAGATGCGTCCTCATCAAATAATTGTTTTTTAACCCGCTTCCCAATGATTGCTATTTTTCTTTTTTGCTCAATATCCCTTTGATTAATAAATCGACCTGCTTTAACATTTACCGCTTCTATTTTTAATAAATTAGGCATATCGCCTCTTACATCAAAAGCTCCTTTTTTATTTTTGTACGAAATCTCTCCAGAATTCACCCATAGTCTTGGTGCCATATATTCAATCTCCTCTTCCAGTTCACTTTCTATAGCTCTAATATCGTCCATAGAAATTCGTACATTTCTACCGGGCTGAAATCCCTTGTAAGGCATGGTGGTTCTACTGGACCAGACAAACACAGAATTATGTGCCAAGCCACCCAATTGTGCAAAGACACCATTTTGTAATCCTGTTCCTGCGCCCATTAATACAATCAGCATAAAGATGCCCCAAAACACCCCTAGTCCTGTAAGAAAAGTTCTTAACTTATTCTTTTTAATCGTGTTGAATATTTCTTGCCACTTGTCGTAGTCGAACATGATGATTATGTTTCAAATTTAAATAGACTCTGTAACACAGAATTTATTCCGTATCATTATTGAGCGCAGCGCAGATAATATAGTGTCATTTTCGCTGCGCTTAAATAGGTGTACGGAATAAATTCCGTGCTACTTTAGCTTTTCATTGCTTCTATAGGGTTAATTCTTACAGCTTGCAATGCAGGTACTAATCCAGCTAACGTACCACATATAATCAGGAACAAAAGAGCTAGTACCACACTTAAAAAATCAACTTCTGGATTATGGAAAAAATCTAAATCGGCTTCTACACTATCCAGTAAAGTTTTAATTCCATAAACAACTCCGAAGCCCATCAATAAACCAAGATACCCTGCAATGCTAGTTATGAAAATGGCTTCTTGCATAATCATACTTACGATGGAACGAGGCGTTGCGCCCATTGCTTTTCGAATACCTATTTCTTTAGTTCGATCCTTTACAATAATTAACATAATATTACTCACTCCAACTACCCCTGCTATAATACTCCCAATACCTACAAACCAAATAAAGAATTTGATACCCGTGAAAATAACATTGAAGCGATTAAATTCTTCAATGTTGTTGCTTATATATATTGCTTGCTTATCACTTGGATCAATATTATGTATTGCAGCTAATTCTTTAAAAATATTATCCCCAATAGCTTCTGATTCTTCTAAGGTAGCATCGCCTACGGTTAAGACAATATTGTTTAGTCGCTCTCCTCTAGAAAATGTTTTTTGGACGGTTGTGACAGGTAAATATATTCTTCGCATTTCTCGTTCTCCACCAGTATCAGAAAATACACCAACGACTTGAAATTTAGTTTTGTTAATCGTAATATATTCGCCAATGGCATTTTTTTCTTTTCCGAATAAATCTTCTTTACTCAATTTTCCTACGACTGCAATCTTTCGATTCTTTTTAATATCTATTTCGTTGATGTATCGTCCTTCATCCATTACGGTATTCTCGATATGCAAATAGTCTGAATGAACTGCTCGAATACTTAAAGACAATGCTTTTCCATTGTACTCTGTTAAATAACTGCCAGGTACAAAATACCTACCTGTTAGATATTCTACTCCATCTACTTTAGTCTTAATGGCATCGTAATCTTTATTTTCAAATTGTATCCACCGCCCTGCTTTAAAACCTTTATAATTTTTGGTAGTTTGTCCCCCCCATAACCAAATACTGTTCATGGCATCATCTCCAAAATCCCGCTTAAAACTATTCTGCAATCCATTACCTGCTCCTAATAAAATCACCAACATGAAAATACCCCACCATACGGCCAATGCAGTAGCAGCAGTTCGGAGCTTATGCCGTTTTAGCGAATTAAATATTTCTTGCCATCTATCGTATTCGAACATCTTTTTAGGATTTTATGGTGCGCATAGATTGTTTAGGAATGACGAAATAATAACTGTCTCAACTTGGCCTGCCCTTTTCCAGTCTTAGAAAGCCAAAAAAAGAGTCCGTAGC
>JALZWC010000068.1 GCA_023300255.1 Saprospiraceae bacterium
CCATCCGCTTTGCGGTTCAGGAGCTTACACTCCTTCATCTTAGAGTAAAAAATGACTAGCTTAAAACGACTAATTTATTCTCACTTTTTGCCTAACTATATTTTAATAATATTTAACACACAAGCTTCTAATTCTAACATATCTTTAGGAAATAATATAACGCACTAGCAGTTAGAGTTTTATGAAAATCTCCTTCTTATCATTTAGTATATTGCTATTCTCTTTATTGGGATATGCACAAACAGAAAAAACAAACCCATCCGTCACTTTTTCGGATACAGTACTAGAAGACTCCTTTTTCGTCAGCCAAGCAATCGCTATACAAATAGAACCACCTGCCCCCTTTGGATACCTTTCCGCATATAGCGAAACGTATTCTTTTCGAGGAGCAATCTATCAAAGACATCAGATAGCAGAAGCATGGTCCTCCTGGCAAAAAATGGAATTAGTGCCCTCAGACGAAAACTCAGATCGAATCGTTTTTCAAGGAATTGCAATACCTACTGAAGTAGAGGCGATACAATTCAAGACTTCAGAATTGATCCCTACTGCTTTTAAATATCGCTTATACAATCCAGGGATTTCTGACACTAAATCGCCTTGGCTTTCTACTACTCGTAATAAAGGAATTGGATGTGAACTTCCTGCTGTTTGTGATAGAAATTGCTGGTGTCCAAATGGGAATTGTCCCACCGATCAAACACCTGTCGCCACTACTGTCACCCATATTATTGTTCACCACTCTGCTGCGAATAGCCGCAGTAATGACTTTCCCGCAGTAGTTCGTTCTTATTGGGATTTCCATGTCAATACTAGAGGATGGGATGATATAGGATATAATTGGTTAATTGATGCTAATGGGGTGATTTATGAAGGCAGAGGAACCGAGCGTTTAGGAGCGCACTTTAGCTGCATGAATGAAGAAACTGTTGGGGTTTGCTTGATAGGCAATTTTGAAGAAGATAAACCTACCGAAGCTGCTTTAGAAGCTCTACAACAATTCGTTGCTTGGGAAGCTCACAAAGGAGCGATTGATGTTACTTCCAATGGATACCATGCTTCCTCTCAATTAGAATTGGATTTTATGTCAGGACATAGAGATGGAGGAGGGTCTCCTTTAGCCTGTAGTAGTACGGTATGCCCAGGTGAAAATTTGTATAGTGAGTTGCCTTTATTGCGTTCTTTGATTGCAGCTATGCCTTGTATGATGGAAGAAGATTCTATAGAAGTATTGACCAGCATAAAAGAATTAGATTTTGTGGAAAACGTTAAAGTATTCCCTAATCCTTCAAAAGGGGAATTCAGTCTCTCTTTTTATTCCAAAGAAAATAACCAAGCGGCTCTTTCTCTAGTCAGTGCTACAGGCAAATCTTTTAATTTAGGGATAAACGATCTACAACAAGGAGATAATTCACTTTACTTTTTAATACCTTTTGTAGTTCCTGGAATTTATTTTTTAAGGATGAATGGTGGAGCTATTTCAGTTCAAGAACAAGTGGTTATTATTGATTGAATTAAAGTATTTCCATTATTTTACAAAGATGCGTCAACGCAGTAGAATTAACAACCCCCGTTCGAGCGATCATGTTCTTTCGATGGGTATCTATAGTTTGTGTAGAAAGATTAAGCTCTGTTGCAATTTCATGGGTTGTCTTATTTTCGGCAACCAAACGTAATACATCTAATTCTCTAGGGCTAATTAAATCTTTAAATTCTTTTCTTTTAGAATGGCTTAAATAACAATAGGTAATAGCTCCAATTTTCAATCGGATCCAATAACTATCTCCTTTAAATAAATGGGTAAAATCTTGTCCTTGAATAAGGCTCAATTCTGGTTTATTATTTTCGCTAACAACTAATGTCTTTACTTTAAAAAAGCCTCTTAGAAGTTTTCCGTTTTTATGAATTACTTTTAATCCACCCAAATAAATTTTTCGATCCAAAACGGACAAATGCTTATAAAGAGAACAGAGTTTAGTTTCTATTCTTATTTGTCTAAAAGGAAAACCAAAATGGGTAGGATGGAATACTTTGAGATAGAACTGAAATCCCATCCCTTTAAGCTCTTCACTTGTATAGCCGATAATTTGATTTGCATTCTTACTAGCATAAATAATTTGCATTTTTTTATGGTCATAAAATAGCAATAAAGTATTGTCAAATATTTCTAGTTTTTCATAAAACTGTATCGTATTAGAAATTCTATTATAATTAGGTTGGAAGTCAAATAATTCTTGATTTGCTATATATAGGTCTTGTATTGCCGCTTCTATCTGAGTAGTTTCAGTCATCGTTCTTGTCATTGTAATTTATACTTACCTATATTAGGTATTTTTTAATGCTTTTATCAAAAGTAAGTATATTTAATATGATATTTACAATTCCAACATAGTCATTAATTGATTTTCCCATATTAAAAGTGTTAAATGGCTTCAATATGCTATAATTCTTACATAACACTTCCCTTTACATATCTAAAATTATACAAATTATAGACTTGTTTCTAAATAAGGAATACGTATATGAACTATAGATTTTTTTGTTAATTTTCCTCAAAAAATCAGTGCATAGCCTAGCTACGGACTTATTTTTTG
>JALZWC010000069.1 GCA_023300255.1 Saprospiraceae bacterium
GATTTGAATAAAGATTTGACAGGTATCGGATTGAGTACGATGGTTGCTGGTATGTTGGGAGGCCTACCGATTATTGCCGTAATTATACGGAGTACTGTCAATATACATAATGGAGCAAAAACAAAATGGTCCAATATGTATCAAGGACTGTTCTTATTATTATTTATTGTCTTATTGAGTCCGATTATGCAACAAGTGCCTTTATGTGCTTTTGCGATTCTGTTAGTGTATACAGGTTTTAAACTGGCTTCTCCAAAGGTATTTAAAGAGATGTATAGTCATGGATGGGAACAGTTATTATTTTTTGTAGGGACAATGGTCTTAACACTTTACACCAATTTACTTATTGGCTTGTTTGGAGGTCTACTCTTGGCCACATTGGGGCATTTGTTTTTAGCCAAAGTATCACCTATAGCATTCTTTAAAATGGTCTTTCAATCTGGCTCTAATTTGGAGGAGCAATCAGATGGTAGTTATATACTAAATATTAAAGGAATTGCTAATTTTTTAGGTATTTTGAATATCAATGAATTGCTGCATCAAATTCCTGCTGGCAAAAATGTGACGATTGATTTATCAAACACCCGATTGGTCGGAACTACCGTTTTAGAAGATTTATATAATTTTCAACAAACTCATCAAGATACAGGTGCAAGCGTTTTAATTAGAGGTTTGGAAAAACACAATTCCTCTACGCATCATCCCTTGGCTACTAAAATAAATTTGTAGTCTATATATATTAGAACAGAGAGTAGAGAATAGAGAGTAGAGATAGATTTCGTTTGCAAACAACGAAATCCATCTCTATTCTTTAATCTTTTCTCATGTCCAGTAGTATCACCTACTCCTTAACCTCCACCAATTTCTCAAAATTAGCATCTCCAAATAGCTCTTTCATCAAGCCATCTTCTTTAAAGCGATTAGACCAAAATGCAGCTTTAGCAATTACCGCTTTTTTTAACGTATGGATGGCCTTTTCTCTTTGATTTAAAGCTACTTCAATTCTAGCTTGATGATATAATTTTGCGCCAAAAGCATCATGTCTAGTTGGTAGAGTCTCCATGCTTTGAATCTTTTGAATTTGTGAAGCGGCTTTTTCAAAGGCCTTATTTTTAGCATAGGATACACCTAATAAACCTCTTAATTCCATTAGGTGTCTAGGAGATTTTTCTACGGCTATAGCTTCTTTTAAATTATTTATGGCTAGGGAATAATCATTTTGATAAAAATGAGCAATCGCCAAATTTCGTTTATCCACAGCTTGTCGCTGATTGACCCATTGGTTATATTTTTCTGCATAGACTGCTAACAGATTAGCATTGCCGACTAATAATAATTCATTACATATCGCTCGGAATAGGAAACCCGAATTGGTCTTTTTTCCTTTATCGTCATAAATACCAATTTGTTGATATTTTGCAAAATAGGTAGCTAGATCTGCTATCTTATTGGATTGGATTAATGCTTTTAGATGTTCTCTTGCTAAGCCTCGATACATTTTAGGATAGCTATAATTTTCAACTACTTTTTCTGCTTTTTTAAAATCGCCTGTTTTATAATATGCTTTTGCAATTCTAGCTATTCTACCATTAAAATCTTGCTTAGGAGTTTGTTGTTTTTTATTAAAAGTATTTAAGACGGCTAGGGCTTTTTTAGGTTTATTAGCTCTTAGATAATTTGTGCCTGCTTGATAATTCCATTCTTCCTTGTCCAATTCTTGCAAGTATAATTGCTCATACAATCGGGCTGCTTTTAACCACTCACCATTCTTGCTAGCTGTGGTGGCTGCTGTAATAGCAGATTTGTCTATAGTTTCTGTTCTATATTGATTTGCATCACAAGTAATTAAAAAGAAACAGGAGATAAAAAAGGAAAATTTAATCAATTGTATTATTCATTTTTTTAGTGAATAGTTGGATAACATAAAGAGTACAATTAGATTTTTTTTTAAATACATAGGCACATAGGACATATAGTCTATGTGAACTATGTGCCTATGTGTTTATATATTACATTTAATTTTTGTCCAACTACTTAATTGTTTAGACCGATAATTAAAACCTACACCCCACCAGTCTTCTTACGCTCCGTAACTCGAAGTTTTTTATCCGCTTTTTCCAACAAATTATTAATGTCCAACAATTCCTTCGTCAACATATTTTGATACAGTTGACTTTGTTTTTGCAATCTATCATTCAATAATTCAGCGACGGTTGCTTGTTGATCTGTCGGTCTAAAATCTGCACTTGACTGACCCACCTCCTTGGCTAAAGCCAATAAACGTCCATATAATTTAATTGGATTCCGAAAAGCATCTTCTCTTGCGCCCGTTAAATTAATGTCGTACAATTCTCCTTCCACTTGGAGTAACTGCGTTTCTAATTGATTGATTTTATCTAATAAAGAATCCTCTAACTCCGCTTCTTGTAAGGCTTTAATATCAAGGCGCATCCACTCCATATTATTAATCATATCCACGGTTTGATTAAGCATCCCATGAAGACTTAAAGATAGATCGACTTGGCTTGTAATATCTTTTATAGTCCCTTCACTAGAAGGATCTTTGAGTACTACTAATTGTTCCGTGATCGTTTTGTTGGCAGCTTTTAGACGGATCGTATATGCTCCAGGAACCACTCTTGGTCCTCTTTTACCTCCATTCAAATCCAAATCCCAAGAATAAAGCACTCTTTCTCCTTTTTCATTTAAAGGAACCCAAGGCATATTAGGAGGTGCATTTCTTAATACAGGAACCGTGGTTGGTTCGTATCTAAAATCCCAAAGCATCCTATTGATACCTGTTTTATTTTTCCCCTTTATGGTTCTGATTAATTGTCCCTCTTTATCCAATATCTCTACTACTACCTTTTGCTCACTAGTGTCTTTTAAATAGTAATGCAATAGCGCACCATTAGGCGCACTCCGTCCATTAACGTGGCTGCCACTTTCTGTATGGATACCACCAATGCGATTAAATCGGTAAGCTTGGCGAGGCTTAACTAAAGTTACACTTTCCGTAGAGGTAGCAGTACTTATTTGCCGAAGGGCAGAAATATCATCTAAAATATAAAAGCCACGTCCATAAGTAGCGACTACTAAATCATCAAAATGTTCTTGAATCTCTAACCAATAGACTGGGGCAGGGGGCATGTTATTTCTTAGACTATGCCAGCTCTCACCATCGTTTGGAGAAAAATATAAATGGTTGTCTGTTCCCGTAAATAACAACTCTTTTTGCTGATGGTCTTGTTTAATAACATGCACAAAACTAGAGGAAGATTTTGGAATATTGGAACTGATTCTTTTCCAAGTTTTACCAAAATCTGTTGTTTTATAAATATAAGGATCGAAGTCTGCCATCTGGTGCATGTCATAAGAAAAATAGGCAGTACCTGCATCGAATTTAGAAGGTTCGATATTAGCAACTGTTCCCCATTTGGGTAATCCTTTTATGTTTTTAGTTAGGTTGTTCCAAGTCTTGCCACCGTCCTCTGTCAATTGTATTTGACCATCATTCGTTCCTACCCAGATCAAATCTTTTTGAATGGGAGATTCTGCGATAGCAAAAATAACAGAGCCATCAAAAGTCATTAAATTATCTATTGCTACACCACCAGAACTTTCTTGATGGCTGTCTAAATCTAAAGTTAAATCGGGAGACATTTCTTCCCACTTTTGCCCTTTTGAAGTAGTCACATGAACATACTGACTGCCTACATATACTTTCGTATGATCGTGCGGAGAGATATGTAATGGGATATTCCAATGCCAACGATACTTCATATCCTTCGGTGCCCAGCCATAGCCCGCTTCTGGAAAGATTCGGACATCTCTAACTTGTTTGGTTCGCTCATCATAAATCTGCAAACCACCATCATAACAACCTGACCAAACAATGTTATTGTCTACAGGATCAGGTTGAGCAAATCCACACTCACAGCCTCCTACAGCATCCCATAGACCCAAAGGAATATTCCAAGAACGACTATTGGAAGGGCCTCTATAAGAATAGCCGTCTTGTCGGTTGCCATATACATTATAAGGAATTTGGTTATCAACCGCTACATGATACATTTGAGCAATCGGTAAGACTACCCGCTTAAAGGTTTTGCCATGATTTAAGGTAAAGGTAGCGCCACCATCATCGGCGACCATAAAGCGATCTGGATTTTGAGGGTCCATCCAAATATCATGCGTATCTCCACCACCACGAGGTGCTTTAGCTACTAATGTTTTGCCTCCGTCAATAGACATCGCAAATCGAACACTTAAGAAATAGATACGGTCCGGGTCTTCTATATCAATACCTATTCGAGTGTAATAGGGCGCCCGCTCTGCCATCGTGTGGTTGATGCTTTGCTTATTCCATGTTTTACCACTATCATCACTTCTATATAAAGAGGTGTGGTCTTGTTCCATTAAAGCATAAAAAATATTAGGGTGACTTTGAGAAATGGCAACGGCTATTTTACCTGCATTCGGGTTTTTCTCTCCACCTGGTAATCCATTTTCAGACATTGCTTTCCAAGTGTCCCCACCATCTGTAGAATGGAAAACACCACTTCCTGGCCCACCACTATTTAAGCCCCAAGTGTTGATATGTAACTGCCAAGTTGCGGCTAATAATTCGTCTGGATTTTTTGGATTAATGGCGATATCCGCTCCTCCTGTATTCTCATCCACAAATAAAATTTGCTTCCAAGTTGTACCACCATCTGTTGTTTTATAAATACCTCGTTCTTTTTGAGGCCCGAAGGAATGTCCCATTGCAGCAACATAGACAACATCTTGATTATCGGGATGCACAACAATCCGAGCGATTCTATAGGTAGACTTCAAGCCCATATTTTTCCAAGTCTTGCCACCATCCGTTGTTTTATAAATACCATCCCCAATAGCATGAGCTGGACGGATTAAGAAGGTTTCTCCTGTACCTGCCCAGACTTGTTGTGGATTACTTGGTGCCATCGCTAATGCACTGACAGAAGATACATCTTGTTGGTCAAATATAGGTTTCCAACTCGTCCCTCCATCTTCTGTTTTAAATAATCCTCCAGAAGCTGCTCCTACATACATGACTAATGGATTACCGGGTTCTCCGACTACAGATATGGCTCTATTCCCATCTGGCCCAATGAAACGATATTTCAATTGGTCGTACGTTTTTGCTTGTGCAAAAAGGAACAAAGGAAGGAGTACGTAAATACTAAGTGTTATTAGTTTTTGCATAGTTGTTTTTTATTAAGGGAGCAGTACTCCTTAATCACAAGGTAATCATCCTTTTTAAAATATCAAATTAGTTAAGAAGCTGTTTAGGAATGTAGGCGGAATTAATTTTAGTAGCCTTAGTAATAAAGTCAAGCTGTATACGACTGGTTCTTATTTTTTATGAAAAGCTAAGTATATGGGTATAATTGAGTGTATTTTACTCGTGCCGTAGGTAAGACATGTAGGTAGCCATTAATTTACAACAGTTTTTTCGTGCCATAGGTACGGCATGTGAAAGAGAATGGATCACATACCGTACCTGCGATACGGAAATTTACTCTTGTCATTTTCTACCAACATGTCGTGCCTATGGCACGATTAGTTGCCTCAAACTTCAACTATACTGGAAAGATAATCTGTATATTAATACATCTATATTGGATTAATTTTTGCACCATTCCTAACGTCCATACAGGACAACCAAAATAGCTATCCCTCCTTAGGAATGTGTATGGAATAAGTTCGTAATTTAGGGTAGCTTATTTTGTTCTTAGTTTTTGCTTTAATGAAGGATAATTGTTGATACTTTGACTGA
>JALZWC010000070.1 GCA_023300255.1 Saprospiraceae bacterium
TATTCTCAAATAGAGGAAGAAGAAGGTTCTATACAATTGTCTCTTTGGGTACCTGGTGCAGAAGAATATTTGTCTTCTTCTAGTAACATAGAAGCTTATCGTGCTGCGGAAAAATTATTAGAAGATTATGCTTTAGAAGTTCGGATAGCAGTGGTTGATGAAGAATTTAAAAGCAAAGAACGTATTCTAGAAACGTACCAGAAAGATCTAACTAAGCTGAAGAAAGATAATGAAGGCTATCATAAGACGATCAAAAAATCAGAGGAGGCGATTGAAGATTCTGAAAAAGGATTGGTGAGAAACGCAGAAAGTCAAGAACGAATTAAAGAAGAACTGGGTGTAGCAGAGGCTGTTTTTGATGTAGCAGACGATAGGCTCCGAGAGATGTTGAGAAATGCGGAAACTAAAGATGAAAAAAAGAGCATTAAGAAATTGATTAAAGGAGAAGAAGGGAAAGTGAAAGATGTAGAAAAGTCTTTAAAGAAAGCAGAAAGGGAAGAAAAGAAAATGAATAAAACAATAGAAACTTCTAAAGATAATATCCACCAAGCCGAACTGGATATAGAGAAGAATGTAAAGGACCAAGAACGGAAAGTGGAGGTAATCGCTGAAAATCAAGATATTGTAGATGAGGTGAAAGCTCGACTTGATAAGTTGAAATCTTATCGTAAGTAAATGATTGATAAGTTAGTTGTTCTTAAACAACTTTTTTTTAAAAAAAACACCAACTATGTATTTATAGTTGGTGTTTTTTATTTGTGAAATCTAGTAAATTCTGAATTTTATTAAGGCGTACTCACTGCTACAGGAATCATTTTTCCGTTATGAAAATGATGTCCATTCAAAGCAAACCAACTAATATAATTCGCCATTTCTTGGCTAGATAAAGGAGCTTTATAGCCAGGGAATGCTTCTTCTAACATTTCTGTTTGAACAGCTCCTAAAGCTAGGCAATTCACTTTTATATTATCTTCTTTTAATTCTTCTGCTAGGCATTCCGTCATATTAATCACTGCTGCCTTACTAGCACTATAAGCGGATAAGCCAGGAAATTTACTGCTGCCTTGCACGCCTCCCATACTGCTAATGTTTAATATATGAGCGCCATCTTGCTGCTTTAATTTAGGTAGTAGCGCTTTGATCAAATGTACTATACCAAAAACATTTACATCAAAAATATTTTTCCATTCTTCTATACTCAACTCTTCGAATGATTTATTAATTAATAGTCCTGCATTATTCACTAATATATCTATAGAATCAATTTCTGATAAAGCACTGTACAAATATACTTCGTCGAAATTGGTTAGGTCTAATGGTAGTATCTGAATAGTATTTGGTGCTACTTCTTTTACTAGTTCTTTCATACTAGACTCATTCCTAGATAGAGCGATGATTTTATTCGCTGGATCTTTTGCTAGTGTTTTTACGGTATCGTAGCCAATGCCTCTACTCGCTCCTGTGACTAGAATGTTCATGATTTATTTTTTTTACACCTAGATAATACACTTGGTACAGTTTGCTTAGAGTAGCCGCTTAAATTTGTTAAGCTTTGAAAAGCTAGCTACTTCCAAATTGATTTATTTTTAAATATTAGACTTGTTTCAAAATAAGGAAGTAGTATATGAAATTTATATTTTTTCTTGTAAGGAGCTAATTTTTTTAGTGCATAGCCCAGCTACGGACTTAAAAAATTGGCTTCTTAGAAGGAAAAAGATATTTTCATATATTGATTAGTCATTTAGAAACAAGTCTGTTAATAAGAACAATTTCGACATGTTTATCAACATAGTTGATACTATTCGTGAAATTTCTACCACTAATGCACGAATTTAAATACTAATTCACGAATTTTAGGAGCGAGCTATATACAAAAATTAGTGTATTCGTTTTTAATTCGTGAATTCGTGGTAAAAAATGTCAACTACTTTTGTGATTTGGGTAAACACGTTGAAATTTCTGTGTCTTTATTTTAAAAAGAATCCTTTCCTCCCAGCTACAATCTTTACCTCAATTTTTCCTTGCTCCTCAAGTACATCTAAATAGCCTAAGAGCATAGACATAGCAGGCATACTAACCCTGTTTTTATACATGGCGTTTAAAATATCCATAAAATCATTAGTTCCTCCTTTTATCAATTCATAGCTTTCTTGGATACGGACATGGATTCGATCTACTTGAGATTTTATGACCGATCTATGATCCCCAAACGGTTCGTAATGACCAGGGAACACCGTTTCAATATCTAATGCTTCCATTTTTTTGTAAGAAGTTAACATTTGAGAAAGCCCTCGATCTCTTACTTTAGGATTGTCAATAGAAGCATCCATTACTGCAGTAGGCGTAATGCTAAGTAACATATCTGCCGCAATTAGCCATTTATGTTCTCGCTGATAAAAACAGGTTTGCATATTAGCATGACCAGGGGCATAGATCACTTCCCAATCTCCACCACCAAAATTAAGTTGTCCTTCCATAGGAAACACCTGTAGCCGATCTTCGGGTATATTATCCCAATGATTCTTGACGTTTTTCATAAATGCTAGGATCATCTGTTTGAAATTACCCGGTGTACCAGAGATGGTATCTGGCAGCATTTCTCCCATCAAAGCTACTCGTCTGTCCCACATTGTTTCTTTGCGAATGGCCCAAGGATAGCAATATTCATTCACCCATACTTCGGCATTGCTATGAGCTGCAATCTTTGCAGCCATTCCCATATGGTCTACATGCGCATGTGTAATAATCACTCGCTGAATGTCTTCTATTTTTAATTGATGTTTCGCTAGAGCAGCTGTTAATGCTTCCCAAGAAGCAGTCGTTTTTTCTCCAGCATCTATCAAGGTAGGGACAGGATCTAGAAAGAGATAAGCATTTACGGTTTTCAT
The DNA here is from genome assembly GCA_023300255.1 of Saprospiraceae bacterium. GTDB lineage: Bacteria > Bacteroidota > Bacteroidia > Chitinophagales > Saprospiraceae > JAFMDF01. The sequence goes on from JALZWC010000070.1 coordinate 2,889, forward strand.
TCCATAAATAGTAGGTAGTTCTATTCGTATAGGTGCTTGCATAGCTGTAAAAATACAAAAATATTAAGCAAATAAGATGTTGATTATTTAACTACTAACCTGTCTAGCGGCTCGACAGCTTCGTGGTTAAAGTTCACGTTATAAGTTCACCACAAATGCAAACAAACGATTCTACTTTTTCTAGAAATGCAAATGATAAGTTAATTCACTTAACAGTCCCTTAATAGACATAGTATTATTAATTAATTACTAGTAACTTAGGAATGTGTATGGAATAAGTTCGTAATTTAGGGTAGCTTATTTTGTTCTTAGTTTTTGCTTTAATGAAGGATAATTGTTGATACTTTGACTGAA
>JALZWC010000071.1 GCA_023300255.1 Saprospiraceae bacterium
TTACGTTCTTAAGGGGCGTAGCCTCGTCCCCGTCAATTACGCAAATACTTATGTATATACCATAGGTCTAGCCGCTAGGCAGGTTCAATTTTTCTAAATGGCGAGAACCACTCTCAAAACTCCAAGCTAGAAATTACCATATAATCCCTTCAATTGGTTATCCGTCTCCTTCTCTTTAATCTCTTGGATATAGCTATTAATTTGGTCCACACTAGCTTGTGCAGCTGCCTTTGCTTCTACCCCTTCTATTTGTTCAACCGCCTGCATTAGAGACATCTTTAAATCATTCAATGTTTTAGTGGCAGCAAAACGTCTCCATAAAGATTGGCTACTATCGATTCCTAATCCATGTAATTTCGATAAAGAAGGTGCTAATTCCACTCCGCTCGATTGCAGCAAATAAGCATAACCTCCAAAGAAATCCATCACAGGTGGGCCATCAATTTTACCCCAATTATTTTCAAAGAAAGGTAATTTTTCTGCATTGCCATTCAAGGCATATACCCCTCCTACTGCTGCTAATATGGAATTGCTATCCGATTCTTTTTCATACTTCTCTGCTTTCTTTAGTGCAGCTGCTGGATCTACCTGTTGCAATGCAAATAAAGAAGTAGCAATAACCGATAGTGACTTTTCTTTTTCTAAAATCTTTTCTAATACCGTTCCTAACTGTGGTGCTTCGTTCGCAATTAAATAACTCAAAGCCCCTTCTCTCACTTTTGAATGCGAATCATTTTCTGCTAACTGTGCTATCAATTGGAATGCTTCTTCATCCGCAGGTATTTGCCCAATAGATTGATTTCTAATAAACCAAAAATTATCTTTTAAAGATGCTTTACGAACTGCTTTTGCTTCCTTTGAATCCACTCCCCGTAAAGCCTGAATAGCTTCAAAACGGTCCATCAAGTTAGGCGCATTATGGTATTGGTAAATATAATTTTCTGTTGTCTTGTTATCTACTCGTTCTGCCAATAAAACCTTATCTCCATCTACATTAATTAATGCTGGTTTCGTAACAGCATCAAATACAAATGTCTGTTTTCGCAAATTCATCATCACTTGCTTTCTAGTCACCTGATTCGTAGCAGTGTAAATATCAATGTTGATAGGTAATTGAAAGATCGCTGGATTTTCTTCTGGATCTTGTGTTTGCTCGATTGTTACACTTGCTTTTCTAGTCGCTTCATCATATGCGTAATCAATAGTCAACTGAGGATGTCCAGAAGAGAAATACCACTGATTAAAAAACCAATTTAAATCTTCGCCCGTTACCGCTTCAAATGCCAAGCGTAAGTCATGTGCTTCTACAGCGGTATAAGCATTGTCTACTAAGTATTTATTTAAGGAAGCAAAAAAAGCATCGTCGCCAACATAGTTGCGCAACATATGTAAGACCAAGCCCCCTTTATTATAACTATGCGCATCGAACATAGCTTCACTACCTGGGTTATCAAACCAAATTAATGGATGCATTTCGCTACTAGATAAATACCCGTTTAACTCATTGATTCTATGATGATCCGCTCGATCTCTGCCATCTTTATGCTCAAACCATAAGTATTCGCTATAGTTGGCAAAGCCTTCATTCATTGTTAAGTTAGCCCAACTTTCACAAGTTACATAATCTCCAAACCAGTGATGGAATAGCTCATGCGCCACGATGTAATCATTATCATCATCAATCAATTCTTGATCCGTCTTTTGGATAAAATCGCCAAAAATAACACTAGAGGTATTCTCCATTGCACCTGATACATAGTCTCTCACAATAATTTGGGAGTACTTAGGCCAAGGATATTTCACTCCTAACAAATCAGAAAAGAAAGTCAACATCTCTGGCGTATGTTCAAAGATTTGTCTCGCATAAGGTTTGTATTCTTCTTCTACATAATAATCTACCGGAATACCTTCCCAACTATCACTGACCTTAGCAAATTCTCCAACCGTAATCATGAATAAATAAGGAGCATGTGGTAAGTCCATCTTCCAGTAATCAGTACGGGTACCATTTGTATTCTTCTTGGAAGAAACTAGCGTACCATTCGACAAAGTTTTAAATCTATCTTGTACCGTTAGGTAGGTCTCTTGAGTCGATCTTTCATTAGGATGATCGATAGTTGGCATCCAACGAGAATTCCATTCAGTTTCTCCTTGCGTCCATATTTGCATCGGCTTCTTTTTATCACTTCCATCGTGGTTGATAAAAAACAATCCTTGCTCAGAAGTAATTGCTGCACTTCCCCCTATTTCTCCCTCTGTTGGCTTAGCTGTATAATCTATCGCTATCGTATATTTTTCTTTACGAGTATAAGATTTATCCAATTTGATTTGGATTACCTCGTTATCATACTCATATTTTAATACCTTACCATTTGATAAGGTGATTTTATGAATATCAAATCCTTTAGCATCAATTGCTACTTTATCTGTTGGATAGAAATAAGGTTTTAATGTCAATTCAGCTTTACCATTTACTTGCTGTTTTACCCAATCAAACTTCAGATCTAATTTAGTATGTACTAAATCATTCTTTAAAGAATACGTAGACTCATAGCTTGGCAATTGATAATCTTCCGCCACTTTTATTTCATCTAGAATAGATCCTGTGACAAACATGGTATCCAGCAAACGCTCTTCTGTTATTGTTACTTCTGGCATTGGTGCTTCAGAAGTTATTTTTTTACTAGTCGAGCAACCTACTGATAGAAGGAGTACTAGTACGGAAAAAAATACTTGTATTTTATGCATAGAATAATGTGATTTTAAATAAAATAAATAGCTTTTCGGCATCGGCTAAAGTCGCTGTTATTTTTTGAACCTGCCTGAACTAGCGTTGCCAGACAGGCACAGAGACACGGAGATACAAAGCTTTTGTCTTTTTTCTACGAAAAAATATCTGCACCACAGCGTCTCTGCGCCTGCCTGCGTTCCTTGGAAGAGACAGGTTCATTTTTCATTAGCGGCAGCCAATGCTGGATAGTTATTAAAAAACTTAATTCTCAGGATATCCAGCTTGCACCCAACAACTAATAATATCAAACTCCTCATCTGTCAAATCTTGTGGACCAGGATTAGTAACCCAATTAGGTGGCATCCCCAAATCTGGATCATTTCTTAAATCTATCACAAATCGTCTAAATTCTCGATCTGTCAAAAATGGAGCCATACGGCTATAAGAAGTATAATTACCTGGGGCAGCAGTACCAGATACATGACAACCAGAAAAGGCACAATTAGTATCAATAATAGCCTTGACTTGTAAATCATAACTCACTGCCAAGGTATCACAAAAGGCTAAAGGTGGCATTTCTTCTAATTGATCGGTAGTACACGCTGTTTCTGTGAGTAACAAGGTTATACTTAACAGGCTGATTATCAACATAAATAATCGATTTCTCATATATCTAGTCTTTAGACGTAAAAGTTTGTTGAAAAATATCAAAAGTAAAACGAATTATAATTAAATTAGTTATTTTATGAACTATTCCATACTGTCCGTTGTATTTCTTTTTATAAAGAAAACCAGTAATTTTGTGGTGTTCTTATTAAATAGTCAACAAATGAGTAGACTACCATAAATAGATATTTTTAATCCTATAGGTACATAGGTCACATAGACATCCTACTTCTATGTGATCTATGTACCTATGTGGTTAAATAAAATACTAATTTGTTAACTAGTCCTAATGTTGTTTAACTAATATTAATTGTAAAATAAAAATCAAAAATAATGTATCCAGCACATTTAGTAGCACCAATGTCTCAAGACCTAACGGATTTCGGTTTTGAAGGATTGACCACTCCTGAGGAAGTAAATGCTCTTTTAGAAAAACAAGAAGGAACGCTTCTTTTAGTAGTTAATTCTGTTTGTGGTTGTGCCGCAGCTAATGCACGTCCAGCTGCAAAATTCTCTTTGCAAAATGACAAGAAGCCAGCAAAATTAGCGACTGTCTTTGCAGGTGTCAATAAAGAAGCTACGGAAAAAGTAAGAGAATTTTTATTACCGTATCCTCCTTCTTCTCCATCTATTGCTTTATTCAAAGATGGTGAATTGGTTCACTTTATAGAAAGACATCATATTGAAGGCCGTTCCGCTGATATGATTGCTGCTAATTTAAAGCAGGCTTTCGATCATTTTTGTTAATCATTAGAAGTAAGTACTTGGACAAAAATAAAGAACAATAGCTTTTTTTAACCACATAGGTACATAGGGCACATAGGTGTTATTCTGTAAGTGACCTATGTATTTATGTGGTTTAAATATTACGCTTAATTTTGCCTCAATATTTAGTTAAAGTATCAATCACCTTTGAAATCTATTGACTACTCCTCGATTTTTGATAGTGCAAAAAAATCAAAAATCATATATCAGAAATCATACATCATATATCTATCTAGTTTTAGGAGCTTGATAGAAGTAGATAATATTCTTTCAAAGCAGATATATGATTTCTGATTTATGACGTATGATATATGATTTTCGCCCATCAATAGACATTCGGGTATCCAATACGCTTCCAGCTCACACCATAGATGCTATACCTCATACCCACCCCTATTGGCAATTTAGAAGATGTTACCTTCAGGGCCATTCGTTTATTGAAAGAAGTCGATTTAATCTTAGCAGAAGATACTAGGACTTCTAAAAAATTCCTCAATCATTATGGTATTGATACGCCTTTGCGCTCCCACCATGCCCATAATGAACATCAAACCACTCCTGAGTTAATAAAAGCATTGCAAGGAGAACAAAATATTGCTTTGATCTCTGATGCTGGTACGCCTGGGGTATCCGATCCTGGCTTTTTTTTAGTAAGAGCCTGTCAACAAAATAATATTAGAGTTGATTGTCTTCCTGGGGCTACTGCTTTTGTGCCTGCTTTAGTAGCTTCTGGATTACCTTGTGATAAATTTCATTTTGAAGGATTTCTCCCGCATAAAAAAGGGCGTCAAACTCGTTTGACTTACCTCGCTACTCTACCTTATACTTTCGTATTATACGAATCTCCATATCGGTTAGTCAAATGTTTGCAACAGTTAGCAGAACATACAGAACCAAACAGAATGGCTTGCGTCTGTCGAGAATTAACAAAAATGTATGAAGAGAAAGTAACGGATACGCTGGAGAATTTAATTACCCACTTCGGTGGAGAGAAAAAAGTAAAGGGGGAAATTGTTATTGTTGTAGCAGGAATGTTAGTTAGTAAAGATAGTAAGGATCAAGAGCGAATAAAAAAATAATTAAGACCAATCTAATAAAGTAGTTTTCCTGTAAAAATGTTTCTCGAAACTCTCGTCTTATTTTTGACACAAATTATTGAACAATCTTCTTGGTATTAAGTAATTCAGAAAGATTGATTTAATAGTCTTTAATAAGGCAAAGCCATACTACTATACATAAGAAAAGAGCAGAGAATAGAGATAAATTTCGCTTAAAAAATAACCAAATTTCGTTGTTTATAAACGAAA
>JALZWC010000072.1 GCA_023300255.1 Saprospiraceae bacterium
TATTTGGTAGGTTGTACACGAATTGATTGTCAGTATATTACATAGAACCAGCCAAATAAATTTGGCGGTTACATATGACTCAAACATCATTCTCGGTCACCCTGCTTTGCTATGACTCATTAGGTCCAACGAAGTAATCGTTCAATTTTCGCCAAATAACCCGTCAATATTAACTGGAAATACTACTTAGTTCTATAAATTAATTATAACTGTTTAGTTCTAATTTTGGTACTTTAGAATTTTCAAATACTAATTGTCAAAATCTCATACCTATTACTTTTTACCTATTACCTATTACTTCAACACCCTCGTATGAATAAAATATACCTCCTCTCCTTAATATTTTTAATCTCCTGCCAGTCTACAAAAAACATTGATACTTCCAGCGCTATTACCAAGCGAGTAATAGAACTACCTACAGATCGCTATAACGTTGCTTTTTTAATAATGGACGGAGTCTATAATACAGAGCTAACCGCCCCTTATGATATTTTTCAGCACACCATTTTTAGAAAAAATATCAAGGCAATGAATACCTTCCTAGTCGCAAATACACTAGCGCCAATTACCACTTTTGAAGGGATTCGGTTACTACCAGATTTTAATTATCTGTCGACTGATTTACCAAAGATTGATATATTGGTAGTGCCTAGCGCAGAACATCATTTAGATACCGATTTGGAAGACAAACAGATGCTTAATTTCGTCAGAAAAGTAAACGAAGAAGCACTTTATATTACCTCTCATTGTGATGGTGCGTTTGTATTGGCTAAAGCAGGAATTTTAGACGAAGCCGTGTCGACTACCTTTCCAAGTGATATTGGTAAATACAAAGAAATGTTTCCACAGTTAGATGTTCGCTCGGAAGTGTTATTCGTTCATGATGGTAAGTATATCACATCGGCTGGCGGCGCTAAATCTTTCGAAGCCGCATTATATTTAGCAGAAGTCCTCTATGGCAAAGAAATTGCCAAAAGCTTAGCAGGAGGATTAGTAATTGATTGGGATGTAACAGAGGTACCACATGTGGTTATAAATAAGTAAGTGCATGGACAAAATCAAACGTAATATTTTAACCACATAAGTACATAGTATCACATAGTTGCGCTCTACTATGTGACCTATGTACCTATGTGGTTAAATAATTTTTTTCGTAGAAAAAAAAAACTTATGAAAATAGCGATGGCTCAACTAAATTTCCACATTGGAAATTTTGATGGAAATGTAAAAAAAATGCTAGATGCAGTAAAGACCGCTAAAGCTCAAAAAGCAGATATTATTTGTTTCAGCGAATTAGCAACCTGTGGCTATCCACCAAGAGATTTTTTAGAATTTGAAGACTTTATTGATCTTGCAGAAAAAGCGGTAAAGACACTAGCAAAAGCCGCTAAAGGTATTGCAATCGCCGTAGGATCTCCTACTCGAAATCCGGTCAAAGAAGGGAAAGATTTATACAACTCTGCCTATTTTTTGGCGAACGGAAAAATTCAGCATGTGCAGCATAAAGCACTTTTGCCAACCTATGACATCTTTGATGAATATCGTTATTTTGAACCCGCTACAGAATTTAAAACGGTTCAATTTAAAGGCAAGACAATCGCCTTAACCGTATGCGAAGACATTTGGAATATTGGGAATAAGAATCCTCTATATAAGGTTTGTCCAATGGATGAATTGATGCCTCAGCAGCCAGACTTTATGATTAATTTGTCGGCTTCCCCTTTCTCTTATAGTCATGCGGCGGCGCGATTGAAAATTTTAAAGGCTAATACTGCTCGATATAAGGTGCCGATTTTTTATGTGAATCATTCTGGTGCGCAAACAGAAATATTATTTGATGGTGGCTCTGTTGTAATGTCTCCGAATGGAAAGGTATACGATGAAATGCCCTACTTCCAAGAATGCCTAAAGACTTATGACTTGGACGAAGTGTTGACTAATAAAAAGAATACCGTTCAGTCTAAGGATAAAATGACTTTGATTCATGACGGAATAGTCATGGGGATCAAAGACTATTTTGGAAAGCTTGGTTTCAAAAGAGCGATACTAGGATTGTCTGGGGGAATTGATTCGGCGGTGACTGCGGTATTAGCAGCTAGAGCATTAGGTCCTAACAATGTTAGAGCTATTTTAATGCCGTCTGAATTTTCTTCCGACCATTCCATTAATGATGCTAGAGATTTGGCGATGAATTTGGGTATGCAATATGATATTATGCCTATTGCAAAACCCTACGAAGCATTTAAAGAAGTATTATCACCGCACTATGCAGGTACAACCTTTGGCTTAGCAGAAGAAAATATTCAAGCACGTACAAGAGGACTTTTGCTGATGGCAATGTCTAATAAATTTGGTAATATTTTATTGAATACTTCTAATAAAAGTGAGGCGGCAGTTGGTTATGGTACGCTCTACGGGGATATGTGTGGTGGGCTATCTGTGATAGGTGATGTATACAAAGTAGAGGTATTTAAATTGGCAAAATTTATTAATAAAGACGGCGAAGTAATACCTGAGAACACGATCACTAAACCTCCCTCTGCAGAACTTCGTCCTGATCAAAAAGATTCTGATAGCTTACCAGAATATGATATTTTAGATCCTATTCTTTATCACTATATCGAAGAACGTAAAAGCCCGAAAGACATTATTGATATGGGCTATGATAAGAAACTAGTCCACCGTATTTTGAGACTAGTTAATATTAATGAATTTAAGCGGTATCAGACGGCGCCAGTGATTCGAGTCTCTTCTAAGGCATTTGGTGTTGGGCGTAGAATGCCTATTGTTGGGAAGTATCTTAGTTAGAAGTCAGATCGCTGCGCTGTCAGAAGTCAGATCGCCTATGGCTGTCAGAAGCATCACGTAGTCAACGCCTCAAGTCTGACATCTGACAGTGCTGTAAGGACGATCTGACCTCTGACTTCTAAATATTTTGCTTGCAAAAAC
>JALZWC010000073.1 GCA_023300255.1 Saprospiraceae bacterium
AGTTGTTTTTAAAAAAGTCGCACATAGCCTAGCTACGTAAGACCTTTTTTAAAGACAAATAGCGAGAAAAGAAGCCATTTTAATGTTAGGTTATTTTTGACCGACTACTTAATAAATATTTTAAAATAGAAAGTAGATAAGCGAAATTTTATATTTTTCTTAAACGAAACCGATCTCTATTCTCTGCGCTTCGATCTCTATTCTAATTTTTCTAAACAGGCCGTTTTCTGCCTGTAATTTTTTCATAAACTATCCATACATCCAGATCTGGATCTGGAGCTAATCCTTTACCCATACGAGCTAATTGGAACATATGCCAAGGAGTTTGTAGCATACCTGTCATATCTATTTTATCGACTCCAGTTAATAAATCAGGGACGGTGCAATCTGTCATGGCACCACTGATTAAATCTTTGGCAACATTAGGAAATAAGGAAAAAGGGCGACCTAATCCTACAAAGTCTAATTCTCCATTAGAGATTGCGTTATTCATGGTGTCTGCTGTTCTGAATCCACCAGTAAGCATCAAAGGAGATTTTATTTTACTTCTAACTTTTACTATAAAGTCCATGAAGTAAGCTTCTCTTTTTTTAGTGCTTTCTTTATGGACACTGCCCACCATAGCTGCTCTTTCATAAGTACCACCAGAAACCTCAATTAAATCCATTCCTGCTTCATCTAGCATTTGAATAACAGCCATAGATTCTTCTTCGGTAAAAGCACCTCGCTGAAAATCAGCAGAATTTATCTTGATTCCTAGAGGAAAATCAGACCCTACTTTTGCTCGCATATTGCGATAAATCTCCAAAACAAATCGAGCTCTATTTTCTAAAGAGCCACCCCATTTATCTGTTCTTAAATTCGTAAGTGGAGATAAAAATTGACTAACTAAGTATCCATGCGCTCCATGTATCTGTGCTCCTTTCATACCTGCTTTTTTAGCAAGAAGCGCAGCGTTTCCATATCGTTCAATTAAGTCTAGAATTTCCGTTTCTTCTAAAGGTCTAGGTTGGATATACATTTTACTGGGCATCCCTACATTAGAGGCGCTAACAGGTGCTTCGTCTAAATAAGAAGGAGCTTGTCTTCCAGGATGATTGATCTGCATCCATAAGTGTGCGCCACCTGCTTGTGCTTTTTCTGCTAAAATAGTGTAGTCCTCTAGGAACTCCTCTTCGGCGATCATTACATTAGCATTCACTAAGTGTGCTTTGTCAACCATTACATTACCAGAAAAAAGAATACCTGCTCCTCCTTTTCCCCATCGTTCATATAAATTAAATAAAGCGGTAGATGGGCGACCATTCGGTTCTGCAATTCCTTCACTTAAAGCAGATTTTGCAATTCTGTTAGGTACTTCTACGCCACAGGGCAATTTAAAAGATTGATTTAGTGCTGATTTTTGCATTGTATTATACTATATTTGTTTTATTGATGACCAAAGATTGTTGGCAAAGGTAAAATAATTATATTATTTTTTATACTAATAGATTCAGCGTTGCATAGTTTTAGAATAGACTTTATTCTGAATTGAAAAATAAACAAAGAGCGTAGCTTCGTTACTCACTGAATTAGTAGACTTGGTGGATCCGAAGGCAAGTTTTGCGTACGATTTTTGGAATAGTCTATAATCACTCAAAAAGATAAATAATGAGAAATTTAGGATTAACGTTAATCTGTTTTTGTGTCTATACTTTATCTCTTTTTAGTCAAGACGCATATCACACTTCATTAGAAACTAACTTCCAAGATAATTTCAATTTACCAGCGGGTACTTGGTTGTTTTACGAAGAAGAAGCTGCAATACTAGAAAATGCTACAGGATACGGTGGTAGTTTTTCCACGCAAGAATCAGGAGGAGCTGATTACGCTCAAATCCTTCAAGCAACTATTACAAGTGCTGGTACTAATCAATGGGATTCTGGATGGAATATGCGTAACCAAAAGACCATTAATAAAGGAGATAAAGTATTAGTATTATTCTATATTCGATCTGTCGGGGGAAGTGGGATGGTTAATATTTTTGCGGAAGATGGGATAACTTTTAATAAAGAGATTTTTCTCTCCGTCGATGTGGAGGAAGAATGGAAACAGTATGTCATTCCTTTTGAAGCGACTAAAAATTTCCCTATTGGTACTGCTGTATTTGGATTTCATTTAGGACATCAAAAACAAGTCATTGATATAGGAGGCTATACGGCAATTAATTTTGGTAATAGTATCTCCTTATCAGCCTTGCCAAATGAAGTTAATAATGATAAATATGATGGCTATCAATCAGATGCTCCTTGGCGAGCAGTAGCGACTGAGAATATTGAAAAATTCCGAAAAACAAATTTAAATATAAACGTAATTACGACGGATGGAGAAGTCGTACCAGATATGACTTTTGGTATCAAGATGTTGTCCCATGAATTCGCTTTTGGAACGGCTATTAATGCGGATAAAATTGCGGGTAATAATCTTCAAAATAATACTTACGAAAGTAAGCTAATTAATTTAGATGGAAAGGGGCATGGTTTTAATTGGGTCGTATATGAAAATGATATGAAGTGGCCCGCTTGGGAAGAGGAATGGTTAGTAAGTAGAGAAGAACTAATTAATTCTGTACAATGGTTAAGAGATCATCAAATAAAACTAAGAGGACATACTTTAGTTTGGCCTGGGGAAGGGAATTTACCAAGTGACTTGAATGAAAATAGAAACAATCTCTCTTTTATGAAAAATCGGATAGAGGGTCATTTACAATCCATTTTAAACTATCCAGGCTTAAAAGGAAATGTGGAAGAATGGGATGTATTGAATGAAATAACCACGAATCGGAGTTTAGAAGAATACTTTCGAGGAAAACAAGGATATGCCACTGGGAGAGAAGTTTTAGCAGAGATTTTTCAACAAGCCAGATCTATTGATTCTAATACGGGCTTATGGTTGAATGACTTTATCACTATCTCTGTTAATGCAAAACCAGGTAATGGTAATTATGATAATCTAAAATTATTTACAAGAGAGTTATTAGATGCTGGAGTAGATTTAGAGGGTATAGGATTTCAAGGGCATATCGGTGGTTTCCCAAATGGTATTCCTTCTGTTCTTGAAACCTTAGATGATTTTCACTTGGAATTTGGTTTAAAAGCTAAGATAACAGAGTTTGATTTACCAACTACCGTAGAGGAAGAATTGGCAGGGGATTATCTCAGAGACTTTATGACTGCTATTTTTAGTCATGAAAGTATGGATGGATTTTTCTTTTGGAGCTTTTGGGATGGGGCCACATATATGAATAAAGGAGCAAATTTATTTCGATTCAACTGGCAAAGATCGCCTGCGGGAGATGCCTTTGTAGATTTGGTTTTTAATGAATGGTGGACAGATGAATCAATAGTTACGAATACAGAAGGTGTTGCAGCATCTAATGTGTTTAAAGGATTGTATGAGGTAAATTACTTGTTAGATGGAGCAATGAAAAGAGATACTTTATCTATAACAGAACCTACAGATATTTCGATAGTAGTTGATCCAATAACTACTGCAATTGATAACATTTCTAAAGAAAGGGAATATATCGTTTTATATCCCAATCCAGTTGACAGCCATATCATCATTAAGCAATTAGAACAAAAACATATGCATGTCCGATTATTGAATCTTGGTGGGCAAGTATTACAAGAGCAATGGACAGAGGCACTCGAAATAGATTTATATGTCGAAAATTTGAAGGGTTTATTTATTGTAGAAATTGAATATGAAGGTGGGGTGTTTTCTAAAACAGTAGTCATTCAGTAGGAGAGAAAGTTTAAGCTTATTTATATTTGAATTGGACACAGAGTTCACAGAATCCTAGTAGTGTAAGCGGATATCCATCTATAGATCGTCAGATATAAAAGCGGTAGCATGTGGCACAACTCAGAGAGTTGTGTTACGGTTCATAGCTAAGTGTAACACGACTCTCTGAGTTGTGCAAGC
>JALZWC010000074.1 GCA_023300255.1 Saprospiraceae bacterium
CGCTGAGACGCAGAGATGCAGAGACTTAGCTACATCTGACTCTGCATCTCTGCGTCTCCGCGTTCAAATTTTTTCATTGGCGACAGCCAATCCTGAATATTTATGTATATACCATAGCGTTCCTTGGAAGGCAGGTTCAAAAATGATATTGGCTTTAGCCAATATTGAATAGGTGCAAATAATTATTTAAACAACTATTTTTCCTTAATACATATATTGTAGTAAATGATACGATCAAGAAAAGGAACTAAAGCAGACATCCCAGGAATCTTGGTATTCCAAGATCAGAACCTATATAGAAAAATGACAGTAAAATAAATTTGTAATATGGCATTTAAACAATTAAAACTTTGGTTTGACAAAGACTTAGCGATCATGCTAGCTGATAAGATTTTACCGATCAAACCTTCTTTTCCTAAAGCAAAATTTGTACAAATAGTAGATAAACAAGTAGCCCCACTAGAATTAAAAGATCGAGTGGCAGTCCTTGCGAATAGCTTAGTTATTTGTCTGGACGATACTTATGAAAATAATATAGAAATATTATTGCAAATCTTAGGGCCAGAAAATTTAGAAGAGACGGGTATGTTTAAGAATTTCTATTGGGTTATGCCAATTGCAAAATATGTAGAAACAAATGGCTTAGCTCATTTTGATATCTCCATGAATGCGATCAAAGAAATAACTAAACGGAATACTGGAGAATATACAATACGACCTTACTTAGAACAATATCCCAAAAAAACATTGAAGGTGATGAAGCAATGGGCAAAGGATAAGAATAAGCATGTACGCAGATTAGCCAGTGAAGGCGTTCGACCAAGACTGCCGTGGGCAACAAAATTAGATCAATTTATAAAAGATCCTACACCAATATTACCTATATTAAATACCTTAAAAGACGACCCTTCTAAATACGTTCAAAAATCAGTTGCTAATTGTTTGAATGACCTAGTGAAAGATAATATAGAGATCGCTAAGGAAGTTATTGAATCATGGGTACCTGATGCGACTAAAGAAAGGAAATGGATTATTAAACATGCGTTAAGGAATCTGTTGAAAAAGTCTGATGCTTGGGCGGAGGGTATAGTGGGGTGAGGTAAGTATTTGGACAAAATAAAATGTAGTATCGAAACACATAGGCACATAGAACACATAGCCTATGTGCCTATGTGTTTCGATAAAATTCTAATTGTGTTCTTTATACTTTTTTCTCCGTCCCCCCTATTCGGTATTTCCGCTTCTGCAAGTGCTTAACGACACCTTTCAAGGAATCCAAATTATGAGCAGAGGTAAACACATCTATATAAGGCAGCGCAATCTCCATCCCTTTAGTCGAAGGTACATAATTTGGATTACTAGCTAATGGATTGAGCCATATGACCCGATCACTTTTCTTATGAATATATTTCATAGAAGATTCCAATAATTCCAAATCGCCCGTATCCCATCCATCACTTAAAATTAGCACAATAGTATCCTTATTTAAAAGACGTCCCCCATAGTCTCTTTTAAATTGATCTAAAGATTCTCCTATCCTAGTACCACCAGACCAATAAGGAATTTGTTCGGATAAATTATTTAAGACTTTTTTATAATCACTATCTTTTAAGGCATTAGATAAGTGGAGGAGTTTGGTGCTAAAGACAAAGGTTTTCAATTGATGGACTGCCTGTTGAAAACTATACATGAACTCGATTAAAAATTGACTATATAATTCCATTGACTTAGAGACGTCGCAAATTAAGATAATATTGACCTTCCTTTTCTGCTGTTTTTTATATTTGAATTGATTGATGTCTAATCCCTTTCTGAGCGCAGCAGTAATCGTATTTTTCAAATCAACATGCGCACTAGATTTTGTTTTGGTATAACGTCTGCTGTGTTTATTGGCTAATCGTTTAGAGATAATTTTGATGATTTCTAGTAACTCTTTTTGCTCTCCGCTTAGGAAAGAAGAAAAGTCTTTTTTAGAAATGGCTTCAAAAGCGCTATAGGCTGCTACTTCTTGTTCCTCTTCTATTCTTCCGCCGTATAACCATTTCTTTAAGACTTGTAAGGAAGTCTGTTGCTGGCTGGATTGTTGGGCTTGCGGTTTTTCTTCTTCTATCTCTTTGGTTTTACTATTTTCTGCTTTGGATAGCTCCTCCCAATAGTTGTCATACAACTCTTCGAATATTAAATACTGTTTTCTGTTTTTGATCCATATTGCTTTATAAAGCGTTTTTTGTGCTTCAAAAGAAGTAGGTACAGAGCGGGTATAGGCAACTAATAATTCCTTTTCTTCACTAGGTCCGATATCAAATCCTTTTGTACGTAGGTAACGCCCAAACTGGATGATGTGGGCGGGTAGGGAGGTTTGTCTTTGTAATAGATTGTTACTCATTAATTGTTGAAACTGTTTAATTAAAGGCTGTACGTTTCATCCGACCACTCCAAAGTGATCGGATGAATTCTTTTGCTGCCCCACTTTGTTTTATACTATAAGTTTAAAAGTCAATGTCTTGTGAATTTTCGACCTACTTGCTAAAGCACATCACTGTATATACTTCTGCAGGTACGCAGACAGGTTCAATTAAAGTCATGCCTTTCCTTAAAGCCCAGCCTCCCCAATAATAGCCTGCACCGCAATCGCCATATCTGGATCTAAAGTTTCTAAATAAGTCGTACTTTTTTCACTTTCAATGTATTGAATGGTATTTAACGCAGCCTTTGTAATAAGCTGTGCGCCGGGATCAAGAAATATACTTAATGCTTCTTCACACAAATCTTTGAATAGAGTGGTGGACATTTTCATGTTTATCCAACCAGCATAGAGCTTGCTTAGACTAAGATTGACATCCATCCATTCTTTTCTTTCCTCTAATATAGAAAATAATTGATTGCCTACTTCAAATGCTTTGGCTAGATTTTGATGTTTTTCTGTGTAAATTACTGCATCTCCAAATTCTTTGAAGATGGCTTCGTTATTTTCTTGATCTGTTTTTAGTAAAGCTTTTGCTTTATCCCATTGGTTAGATAGGATATAATTTTCTTCTATGTTATCTGAATTCCAAATTAGATGTTTGTTTTCATTTTCTTTTTCTTGATAAAAAACAACTAAAAAATCAGAAAATAACCAGATCGGCGTAATCTGCTTATTGTGATGCACTTCCCTCATTTTATAATATAGCACATGAATTCTATCCGCCACACTATAAGAAAATGCAGCACTCTTACTCCGTTTTTTCCCAATGATATAACCATTGTCTTTTAGCCATAAAAAGGCTTTAGATATTTTACTTTGGGTAGCACCTACAATTTTTGCCAATTCACTTTGAGAGATATTTTCTCCTTTCCTAATTAACGTATCAAAAAGAATTTTACTCTTTGGTGGAATACTTTTAGTAAGGTCTTGGTAGTAGGGGGTTAGATCATCAATCAAACCCATTAAAGTATTTACCGTGGATAAGACATTATCTTCTAATAATAAATTGGTTAGTACAACTGCCATTCTTGGACTGCCACCCGTATAATGGCTAATGGCTTTTAGTTTAGCCCGCATCAAGGCTGTTTGTGTTGGCGTAAAAGGGATACCGAGTTGCTCTTCTTTAATGGTCCTTCTACGCTCTAAATACTTGGAATAATCGTCTTCTCCCCATCGCTTTAGATTACATTTTTTAAAAGCGTGGAAAAGACGTTGGTTGTAATTGCCATCAATGGCTTCGGGGTCAATTCTGGGAGTTGCACCAATGATTGTAAGGTGATTTATTTTTTCTAATAGATGGCGAAAACGAGATTCAAATACTTCTCTCGTTTTCTTTTCATTTTTAATATTGTTGAGGAATTCGTCCAAATTTTCGATTACAACAACTAGGTGGTAATTCTCCTGAATGGTTTTTTTTTGAGCAATGTATTCTTTTAATTTAGCTAATTCTGTTACCCATAAATTTTCTGGTTCTTCCCATTGGGTGATAGCAGATTCTCCTGATTGTTCATTCAAATCACTTAATACTAATTTGATTAAATCAGAAGGTGAGTTGATATTGTTTTGTTCTTCTGGCAAGAGTAAAAATTCACAATCTTTGAATTTTTTTTCTTTTTTAAAATTTATTTGCAAGTATTTTAGAAAGAAAGATTTTCCCATTCCTCTTGGGCCTCTAATCAATAAGTGCTGCGCTATAGAATCGGATTGTATATTATCTTCTAGTGTGCTTAAGACTTGCTTTAGTAATGCTTTTCTACCAGTTGCAACGGATAGGACCGTTGCCGCATCCATGTTGTAGGGATTGAATTTAGCTATATAGCTCATATCGTATAGTTATGGGATTTAGGGAGACTATTTTAAGATCCTGATAAACTGATCCGATCACTCCAACAGGCTGACCGTTAATGCGTTTTTCGTAACCACCAAATTTATTTGGTAGGTTTAAAATGCTACTAATCAAAGAATTATATAGAGCCTGCCAAATAAA
>JALZWC010000075.1 GCA_023300255.1 Saprospiraceae bacterium
CCTAAGTATTATCAAATAATTCAATTAGCATTTAAAAACTTGTGTACAGAAGAATAGACTAATGAGTACGGACGGACTAAAAGTAATACATCCTGCTGCAAAAATAGCTGCAAATGTTTCTATTGATTCATTTGTCACGATAGGCGCTGACGTAGAAATAGGAGAAGGCACTTGGATCGGACCTCATGTTACTATTATGGATGGGGTGAAAATAGGCAAGCAATGCCGAATTTTCCCTGGTGCAGTAGTTGGAGCTGTTCCTCAGGATTTAAAATTTAAGGGGGAATCCTCAAGAATTGAAATCGGGAATAACGTAACAATAAGAGAGTATTGCACCTTAAATAGAGGCACTAAAGCAAACGACACTACAATTATTGAAGAGGACTGTTTATTGATGGCTTACGTACATGTAGCGCATGATTGTATACTAAGAAAAGGAGTAGTTTTAGCCAATAATGTAAATCTGGCAGGCCATATTGAAATTGGAGAATATGCTATCTTAGGAGGTCTTACGGCCGTTCACCAATTCGTTAAAATTGGTGCACACTCTATGGTAGGAGGAGGCTCTTTAGTTAGAAAAGATGTTCCACCCTTTATCAAAGCCGCAAGAGAACCTTTAGCTTATGTAGGAATTAATTCTGTTGGCTTAGGGAGGCATCAGTTTAGCAAAGAACAAATTCATTATATTCAGGATATGTATCGCCTGTTGTTTGTAAAAGGGCTTAATGTAACCCAAGCCGTAGAAGCTATCTCAAAAGAGCTCCCTTTTTCAAAAGAACAAGAATTGTTGCTTAATTTTATTAACAACTCTGAAAGAGGCTTAATTAGAGGCTTTCGCAAACGTAAGTAATGTGGTAAAATTAACTACTTAAGAAATGAATTAAGCACTTCCTTAAATGAATATAACTGTAGAAAATATAGGCAAGCGTTATTTATATGAGTGGATTTTTAAAAAAATAAACTTCCATTTTAAGTCCGCTACCCGCTATGCCATACTAGGAGCTAACGGTTCTGGAAAATCTACCTTTTTAAAAATAATTTCGGGTCACCTTTCTCCTTCAAAAGGAACCATTTCTTATCAGGAAAATGGACAAATCATAGACATTGATGATCTATATAAGCAGGTGAGCTTTGCTGCACCTTATATAGATTTGATAGAAGAATTCACTTTACAAGAAGCAATTGAATTTCACCAGAAATTCAAAAGCTTTCGATCAAATATTACGACTGTAGAATTTTTAGAAATCCTTCAATTACAACATGCTGCCTCCAAAGAAATACGATTCTTTTCTTCTGGGATGAAACAACGACTCAAGTTAGGGTTAGCAATCTGTTCCGATACTACTATATTATTACTAGATGAACCTACCTCTAATTTGGACGAAAAAAGTATTGACTGGTACCAGCAATTATTAAATAGATTCGCACACAACCGCATCATTCTTATCGCCTCTAATGAGAAGCGAGATATTCAAGAATGTGAAGAACAGTTAAATATCTTTGATTATAAATAATTCGACCCACATACATCTTTTTATTCAATAATTTCATCTTGTTTAGCTTAGTACCGACGAAAGAATCCATCCTAGATGGTCAAGTGATTTTTTGTCGTTAAGTACTTGGACAAAATTAAACGTAATACCTAAACACAGAGGCACATAGAATACATAGCTATGTGCTCTATGTGCCTATGTGTTTAGATAAAATTCTAATTGTGTTCTTTATTTCATCCAACTACTTACTTAATAATTTAAACCAACAATGTATAATTCAAAACGAATCTTTATAGGGGCTTGTATGTGCCTATTAATATTTGGAATGGTTGCAGTAACCTTAGGTTCGGTATTGCCAGAAATAGTTATTAAATTTAAAGCTAGTCAGCTTGCTGCAGGGGTATTAACTTCGCTGTTACCTATCGGTATAATGGGAGGCTCTTTATTATTTGGCCCAATTGCAGACCGATATGGATATAAAGAACTGTTAATTGTTTGTTGTTTATTTATTTTACTAGGTTTAGAAGGAATTGCCTTTGGCAAATCTTGGAGAATGGTACAAGTATCGGTGCTATTAATTGGTCTTGGTGGTGGCGCATTAAATGGCGCTGTGAATGCCTTAATAGCAGACATAAGTGAAGGAGAACGGAGTGCTAAATTAAGTTTGCTAGGTATCTTTTATGGTCTAGGAGCAATTGTGATGCCTTTTTTATTAGCCGTATTGTCTAATTGGATGAGTCGAGAGACAATATTTATAGGAATAGGAAGCTTTGTCTTATTTGTTATAATATATTTGCTAATATTAAGTTTTCCTATCGCCAAACAATCAGAAGGGGTACCGATAGCTACTTGGGTAGACTTATTACAAAATAAGGCCTTGTTAGGATTTGGTATTATTCTATTTTTTCAAAGTGGGATGGAAATTACATTGAGTAATTGGATAACTAGTTTTTTACAAGAAAAATCTAATACTTTACCTAAAATGGCTTTGATAGCTTTGACCATGCATATGGCTGCGCTCACTACGATGAGGTTAGTCTTAAGCCGCTTACTAAATAGGTATACTCCTGCAACAATTTTGACAGGATGCGTTTTATTGAATACTATAGGTTGTGTATTATTTTTAGTAAGTACAAGCTATCCAATGATTGTATTTGCTTTGGTATTAATGGGGCTTGGATTTTCAGGAACCTTTCCAATCATACTCGCACAAATTGGTAATAACTGGCCTAATTTATCGGGTACTGCTTTTAGTATTGCATTGGTAATTTCATTAATTGGAGGGACGGCTATCAATTATTTAATGGGATTATTTGATATAAAAATATTGCCAGTATTACTGCTAGTTAGTGTAGTATTGCTGGGACTTTCATTTAAATTATCTTTGCCTTTTTTTAATATAGACAAAAAATAGATTTAATCTTAGAGAGCAGGAATTGAATAATGATGTACGGTCAACGTCGTAAGTCTGACTTCTGACAATGAAATGATCTGACATCTGACCTCTTATTTTATAATTAGCCCTTGAAACCATACAAAAAATAGAATAGAGAGTAGAGAATAGGGAGCAGAGACACATTCCGTTTAAAAAACAACAAGATTTTATTGTTTTTTAAACGAAAACTATCTCTGTTCTCTACTCTCGCTTCTCTATTCTAAAACCTGTATAGTTTTAAATTATTAGCCTAGAAAGATGAATACGAAAGAACAAATACGATTAACAGAAAATTATAATAGAGATAAATATTGGTTGAAATGGGGCCCTTATTTAAGTGAGCGTCAATGGGGGACGGTAAGAGAAGATTATAGCGAGCATGGTACTGCCTGGGAGTATTTACCACATGACCATGCACGTAGTCGGACCTATCGTTGGGGAGAAGATGGAATTGCAGGAATTTGTGATACGCGATGCTTGATGTGTTTTGGTCTTGGTCTTTGGAATGGCAATGACTCCATCATCAAGGAACGACTATTTGGCTTGACAGGTAATGAAGGAAATCATGGCGAGGATGTAAAAGAGTTGTACTACTATTTAGATAGTACACCGACGCATTCTTATATGAAGCATTTGTATAAGTATCCTCAACGAGCATTTCCTTATGCAGACCTAGCAGAAACAAATAAGCGAAGAGGACGATTAGAGCCAGAGTATGAATTATTAGATACGGGCGTTTTTAATGGTAATAAATATTTTGATGTTTATACGGAATATGCTAAAGCCGATGATACCGATATTTTAATAAAAATAACAGTACATAATAGAGGAAAAGAAGCAGCACCATTAGTCGTATTACCTACCCTCTGGTTTCGTAATTCCTGGAGCTTTGGAGAAGACAAAGAAAAACCTTCGATTACTACACAGGAAACGCATGATGATTATGTGGCGCTTAAAACGAAGCATAAATATTTAGGCGATTATTATTTCTATTTTGAAAAACCAGAGCGGACTCTATTCACAGAGAATGAAACGAATATGGAGCGGGTGTTTAATGGTTCCAATGATACTCCTTTTGTGAAAGATGCTATTAACGATGCGGTTGTTAGTAATAATTTTGATCTAATTGGACAACAACAATCAGGTACTAAGTGCTCGCCATTATACCGCAATGAAATTGCAGCAGGATCATCAGTAACTATTAAGTTAAGACTAAGTAGCCAAGCGCATAAAAAAAATCCATTAACAGCAGATTTTGATAAACATTTTTCAAAACGAATAGAAGAAGCCGATGAGTTCTATTCGACTTTGGTGCCAGAAAAAGCGACTGCTGATACACAGAATATTCAGCGACAAGCATTTGCGGGAATGATGTGGACGAAGCAGTATTATAACATAGATATTACTCGCTGGCTCAACGGAGATCCGGGCCAACCGGAACCACCCAAAAAGAGAAAGCAAGGTAGAAATGCTGCTTGGAAGCACTTGAATAATGAGGATATAATTTCTATGCCTGACAAATGGGAGTACCCTTGGTATGCAGCATGGGATTCTGCATTTCATTGTGTCCCGATTGCTATGATAGATCCCGATTTTGCTAAAAAGCAATTGATCTTATTTCTACGAGAATGGTATATGCATCCCAATGGACAAATGCCAGCATATGAGTGGGCATTCGGCGATGTAAATCCACCTGTACACGCTTGGGCTTGTTTAGAGGTGTATCGTATAGAAGCTCGCCAAACAGGCAAAAAGGATGTAGATTTTTTAAAGCGGGTCTTCCAAAAATTGTTAATCAACTTCACTTGGTGGGTCAATCGAAAAGACAATAACGATAACAATATTTTTGAAGGTGGTTTCTTAGGCCTAGATAATATTGGAATATTTGATCGAAGTGCAGAGATTCCTGGCGGAGGTCATTTAGAGCAAGCAGATGGGACTGCATGGATGGCGATGTTCTGTTTGAATATGTTAGACATGGCATTAGAGATCGCACAAACAGATCCTACCTTTGAAGACATTGCCACTAAGTTTTTTGAGCATTTTATCATTATTTCGGAATCTTTAAACCAAATCGGAGAAGATTGGGTAGGTGCATGGGATGAAGAAGAAGGCTTTTTCTATGACATTTTAGCAATGCCTGATGGCAGTTATACCCCATTAAAAGTACGATCGTTAGTTGGCTTGACTACCATGTTTGCCACCCTTCGATTAGAACGATCTCGTTTAGAAAATTTACCAGACTTTAAGAGAAGACTAGAATGGTATCGAAAATATAGAGAAGAGAATAAACTCTATTTGGTCATAGAAGATATGGCAGAGGATAAAGATATTTTATTATCCTTATTGCCTAATGAACGTTTGAAAAAGATGTTAAAAGCATTATTAGATGAACAAGAATTTCTTTCTCCTCTAGGAATTCGGTCTTTATCTAAAATTCATGAGACACCTTATGTTATCAATATACAAGGACAAGAATTTGGTTTGAAATACGAACCAGCAGAATCTACGATTGATTTATTTGGGGGTAATTCCAATTGGCGTGGCCCCGTTTGGATTCCGATGAATTACTTAATTATACAATCCTTACGACAATTCCATGAATATTTTGAAGATACGTTTAAGGTAGAATGTCCGACAGATAGTGGTAATTATCTCACATTAGGAGAAGTAGCAGATGAGCTATCTCGACGTTTAATTGGCTTGTTTCAAGCAGACAAAGCAGGATCTAGACCTATTCATGGAGAAGATTCTATTTATAAAAAAGATCCACACTTTAAAGACTTGATTCTGTTCTATGAATATTTTCATGGAGATAATGGAAGAGGCGTTGGTGCTTCTCACCAAACTGGATGGACTGGTGTCGTAGCGGAATTGATTAAGAAAGTTGGAGCGTAAGTTTTTATGGATTTATTTACGCAATAAAAAATAAAACGTAATTGTTCAGTATTGGCTGTCGCCAATAATGTTTTTTTGAACGCAGAGACGCAGAGATGCAGAGTCAAGTGTAGTTAAAATGTAGCTAAGTCTCTGCATCTCCGCGTCTCTGCGTTCAGAAATTGAAATTGGCTTTAGCCAATACTGAATAGTAACAATAAAACTATCAATGAATACTATTACCGTCGAAGAAAAAGAAGAACTTATAAGCGTCTTACAAAGTAATCAAGATCGATTATTATTGGTTTTAGATGCTATAAATGCAGACTTGTTTTTACATAGATCAAGCGATGATAAATGGTCTGTTGCGGAATTGGTCGAGCACATCATTCTAGTAGAAAAGAGTGTATTGAAAGGCATTCAAAAAAAAGGAGCAACACCTAGTGAGCAAGAGATAGCTTCTGCTTTAGATCATAGTCAAATGAAAGAAAAAGCACACGATAGAAGTAGAAAGATTGATGCACCAGATCCTTTTATTCCAAAAAATATTTTTGCTAGTAAAGAGACCGCCATTGTGGCATTTAAGGAACATCGAAAGAATATCGGTGAATTTATTACCACAACAACCTTACCTTTAAAACAAATAGGCTTTCCTCATTTTATTTTTGGTATGTTGAATGGAATGAGTTGGTTTTTGTTCATGGCAGAACATTGTGAACGTCATATATTGCAGATGGAAGAAATTAAGGAAAACTATAAATAGGTAAGTATCATTAAGGCAAAAAGTGAGAATAAATTAGTCGTTTTAAGCTAGTCATTTTTTACTCTAAGATGAAGGAGTGTAAGCTCCTGAACCGCAAAGCGGATGGGCG
>JALZWC010000076.1 GCA_023300255.1 Saprospiraceae bacterium
GCCCATCCGCTTTGCGGTTCAGGAGCTTACACTCCTTCATCTTAGAGTAAAAAATGACTAGCTTAAAACGACCAATTTATTCTCACTTTTTGCCTAACTGATTTCAGTAGACATTCTTAAACCCTTTCATAAAGAAGGGGATACTTATGTGGCATCCCCTTCTTTTAGTCAAAATATATTGTAAAATTAAGTCTTCTTCTTTTTCTTAGGCTGTACCATTACAGACATTCTACGACCTTCCATCTTAGGTAAGGCTTCCGCAGCACCATGTTCTTCTAATTCTTTCAAGAAACGCAATAAAAGCAATTCTCCTCTTTCTTTGAACACGATAGTTCTTCCTCTAAACTGTACATATGCCTTTACTTTTGCCCCATCTTCTAGAAAGTTTTTAGCATGCTTCGTCTTAAAATCAAAATCATGGTCATCTGTATTAGGACCAAATCTGATTTCTTTTACAACGGTTTTTACTGCTTTCGACTTAATTTCTTTCTGTTTCTTTTTCTGATCATATAGGAACTTACGATAGTCTATGATCTTTACAACTGGTGGCTTTGCGTTTGGGGAGATTTCTACTAAATCTAATCCCATTCCGTAGGCCCACTTTTTTACTTGAGTAGTATTGTAGACTTCTGGATTTACTGGTTTGCCTGCAAATTCAGTTACTGCTTCGAGATTATCCCCTACTAGGCGGACTTCTGGAACTTTAATAAAGTCATTAATTCTGAATCTTATTTCTTCTTTTTGATTACGATTACGACGAGGTTGTCTTCTAGCCAATAGATTAATTTTAGTTAAAAATGATAGGGTATTTACCCTAATGTTATAATGTAATTTTTTATAAAAAAGTTCCCTAAAATGGTTGCTTTTAGGGAATTAGCGTTTTTTATACGATTGTTTGGAGGATTAAAATATCACTATCTAAAATTCCAAAAAATCTTCCATATCAAAGGTAATAATAAATGTGCTAACAATGACACAAATAATAAAAAAAGGCTGAATCTGCTCGCATTCGCAAGAGATTCAGCCTAATTATTCCTTAATTAATATTTAATTCCTTATAAAATGCAGTGAAAGAGTGATGTCTAGTCTTTTTTAACATCAGACACCTTTTTAGAATAACCAACATCTAACTGAGCTTCTTTCTCATTTAGTTTTGCTGTTAATACACTACCTTCTGCAGGATTTTCATTTAATATAAATTCAGCTAAAGGATCTTCCAGATACTTTTGGATGGCTCTATGCAATGGTCTTGCACCAAATTGTGGATCAAAGCCTTTCTCTGCCACAAATTTCTTCGCCTTATCCGTCAACTTAATCTTATAGCCCATGCCGTCTAATCGAGCATGAAGATCTTTAAGTGCAATATCAATGATCTTATGGATATCGTCTTGATCCAAGCTATTGAAGATGACTAAATCATCAATACGATTTAAGAATTCTGGAGAGAAGGTTCGCTTTAATGCTGTTTGAATAACACTCTTTGCGTCTGCATCTGCAGCATCCTCTCTAGCTTTAGTTTGGAATCCGACCCCTTGACCGAAATCTTTTAATTGACGCACGCCAATATTAGAAGTCATAATGATTAAGGAGTTTTTGAAATCTACTTTTCTACCTAAACCATCTGTCAATTGACCATCATCTAATACTTGTAATAAGATATTGAATACATCTGGATGTGCTTTCTCGATTTCATCTAGTAAGACAACAGAATAAGGCTTACGACGAACCTTCTCCGTCAATTGTCCGCCCTCTTCGTAACCGACGTATCCCGGAGGCGCTCCAATTAATCTACTAACAGAGAATTTCTCCATATACTCACTCATATCAATTCGAATCAATGCATCATCAGAGTCAAATATGTAGCGAGCTAAAGCTTTAGCTAATTCTGTTTTACCAACGCCTGTAGGGCCTAAGAATATAAAAGACCCAATTGGCTTAGAAGGATCCTTTAATCCAACTCTATTCCTTTGTATTGCTTTCGTGATTTTCAAAATAGCTTCGTCCTGACCAATGACCATTTGTTTGATGTCATTACCCATTCCAATTAGCTTCTTACTTTCACTTTGCGCTACTTTTTGTACAGGAATACCAGTCATCATAGATACTACTTCTGCAATATCTTCTTCTGCTACAGGGTATCGCTTCGCTTTAGATTCTTCTTCCCAATCCATCTTAGCTATTTCTAACTGACGGATTAGTTTAGATTCATCATCTCTAAGATCAGCTGCTTTTTCATACTTCTGATCTTTAACTGCTTTATTTTTATCTTCTTTGATCTTCTCGATCTGCTTTTCGTATTCTTCGATGTGCTTAGGCACATGGATGTTTTTTAAATGCACTCTTGCACCTACTTCATCCAATACATCAATAGCCTTATCCGGAAGGAATCGATCACTGATATATCTATTACTTAACTGTACACAAGCTTTGATCGCATCGTCAGAATACTCCACATTGTGGAATTCTTCATACTTAGGCTTAATGTTTTGTAAAATGTGTACAGCTTCTTCAGGTGAAGGCGGCTCCACTAATACTTTTTGGAATCTTCTATCCAATGCACCATCTTTTTCGATGTGCTGACGGTATTCGTCAAGGGTAGAGGCGCCAATACATTGCAACTCTCCTCTTGCTAAAGCAGGTTTGAAAATATTAGAGGCATCTAGGGAACCTGTCGCTCCACCTGCACCCACTATTGTATGAATTTCATCAATGAATAAGATAACGTCTCTTGACTTCTCTAATTCATTCATAATAGCTTTCATACGCTCCTCAAACTGTCCTCTATATTTAGTGCCAGCAACTAATGCGGCTAAATCTAACATTACAATTCGCTTATCAAAAAGGGTTCTAGAAACCTTTCTTTTGATAATTCTACGCGCTAATCCTTCTACGATTGCAGTCTTTCCAACACCAGGTTCTCCAATTAAAATTGGATTGTTCTTTTTCCTTCTACTTAGGATCTGAGAAACCCGTTCAATTTCTGTCTCTCTTCCAATAATAGGATCCAGTTTACCTTCTTCGGCTAATTTGGTGATGTCTCGACCAAAATTATCTAGTACTGGCGTACGAGATTTAGAAGCTCCTTTTCGTTGACTACTACCTCCTGCATATCTTCCACTGCCACCTTGTGGCTCTTCATCATCATAATCATCTTGTTCAGAAGCTTCATTGTAAACGCCCGTATCTGTTAATTCTTCTTCGTGTTTCACGTATTCTAATTCGGATTTAAATGTTTCATAATCAACATCTAACTGAGCTAGTACTTGAGAAGCTGGATTTTCCTTATGCTTCAAAATAGACAGAATTAGATGTTCCGGGCTGATTTGTTCATTTTTGAGGCGTTTTGCTTCCAAAAATGTTACTTTTAATACCCTTTCCGCTTGTTTGTTCAATGGCACATTGTCCACTGTTAAAGAGGCAGCAATAGAGGGACGTCTATCTATGGAATCTTCAATAATTTGTACTAATTCCAATGGATCTACTTCCAATGAGCTCAAAACCTTTACCACTA
Organism: Saprospiraceae bacterium; assembly: GCA_023300255.1. GTDB lineage: Bacteria > Bacteroidota > Bacteroidia > Chitinophagales > Saprospiraceae > JAFMDF01. Next base: position 3,512 of record JALZWC010000076.1, read on the forward strand.
TACTATCCTGCTCATTCACAATGCCTAAAAGCAAGTGTTCTGTACCGATATAGTCATGGCCTAAACGTAGGGCCTCTTTGCGACTATTTGCTATCACTCTTTTTACTTTAGGAGAAAATTTTCTGTTCATGACTTTACAGACATTTGGGTAAGTTTTGGGACTGCTTACTATAGTCCTTTCTTTTACCTGTGATTATATAGGGGTGAACTGGAGATAAGACGATACAATTTGAAAAAAATTGTATCTTGATAGTAGGTTGTTTTATTGCCTACATCAATCTGTAAATCATTGAAACCTAAATGCAAGAATTTTAAAAAAAATGAAGTTGTTACTAAGTTGTAAAACAACCGTCATATATTTGGAAATTCATAAAGTTTCATTTACTTACGTAACAATAATACAGATTCTTTGCAAAGAAAACAAAGCAAAGTCTTATAAGTTTAAAAAATTTTCTCGCCCTTTTTATTATATCTCAGTTCGTATTAAATAGTAGGACAAAAATAAATTGATTCATTTCTTTATTGTCCTACGAGTGTGATCAAGCCTACTTTTTTGACTAGATATTATGAAAATAACTGAAAAAATAATGCCATTATTGAAACCTTGTTGTTTAGGGTACATTTTGTCAGTTATAGATATGTTAAAATATTAAAATATGAATCGTACAGAATAATCCTTGTAAAAAATTCTAAATCTATTTTAATATTGGTACTTTGTGCAATCATCTTAAAACATAAGTTTCCCCTTAATTCAGATTTTGTTTCTTTTTCAAAAAGAAAAGGCTAATTAATGAGTATGAGCCTCTTAAAAATTAAAATATTATGAAATACAGTGTAGATAAACGAGAGCATTATTCCATCTTCACATTAGATGAGTTAAAGCTTGATTCCCTTTTGGCACCGGTGATAAAGTCTGAATTTATCATATTTAGAAACGAAGGTGTTAAGAATTTAGTATTGGATTTATCGGGTGTCAAATTTGTTGATTCTTCTGGATTAAGTGCCATATTGACAGCTAATAGACTCTGGAAAGACTTTGGTAGTTTTATTATTACAGGAGTAGATCACCCTTCTGTGAAAAAATTAATTGAGATTTCTAGATTAGATACGGTCTTAACTATTATTCCTACCATGCAAGAATCTACAGATTATATTATGATGGAGGAGTTAGAAAAAGAGTTAACTGCTGAAGCAGATACGGATAATGAAGTTGGGTAGGGTGGTACGGATTTTTTTAGAACACAGAGGCACAGAAATACTTTTATTCTTATTATGCGAATCAAGGACTAAATTATTCACTACAAAGAGATATCAAGCTATTTTAATACTTTTTTTTACAGGGTCGAAGCTACGCTCCTTATAGTCAATGATTAAACATTTTT
>JALZWC010000077.1 GCA_023300255.1 Saprospiraceae bacterium
AGATCTCTGATTCTTCTGCTGGTAAGGTGGTATAGGTATCAGAAAGCTGCTCTTTGGTGGCATAAAAGAGCAGGCTCACTTCATAAGAAGTATTGGCTGATAATGTTTGAGAAGCCGTAGTGAGGGTTAACCTATTTCCTACTCGTGTTATCGTTTCTGCTGTTGTTCCAGCTTTTAGAGCAAAACCAGCATTTGAATTATTAGAAAAAGCATGAATCGTTCCATTTGATATATGTTGACTATAAGCACTAGGTATCTCCACGGAAAAAGATAATTGACCATTGCTTATATCTACCGTAGGTCGGACGTGAAGTGTCATTTTTAAACGGTTATGCCAATTGGTGAATTCCACTCCTGTAAAGTAAGTCTCAAAGGAAGGATTATTATCAAAATTGACACTTACAAATCGTCGATTTAACCAAGTACCATATTCGGCCATTTGACTATCACTATTACCAAAATTGGTAGCGTTTGTACTTTTTTTATGTAGGACTGCTCCATTTTGTAAGACGGCAAAATCAATTGCGCCTCCTTGCTGTTGCTCAAAAATCATCGCCTTTGAAGCGGCAAATGCAAGATTGGCTTGCTGCTCCTCTTCATTGATCGATAAATGATCAATATTTAAATTATCGTAATCAACGCGTAGTTGGAAAGAGCTAGTTTGAATGCTAAATTTTCTAGGACCCGTAATTGAAGTTTTAAAACTATCATCCCAAAAGGTATAATTATAGGCATTCGCATAATTATCAAAAGCGGCTGGAGGTATTTCGTTTATTATGTTTTGTCCCTGAAGTAGACTAAATGCTAAGCAGCAGGCAATAAGAAGGCTGTATTTCATGTGTTTACAATTCAATAAATAGGAAATGGAAATGGCGAGATTAAAACTGCTATAAGGTATTATAAAAAAAGCAAACTCTTTTTTGAATGTTTATTTTGAAAAAACTAGGATGTGTAAAATATTTTATTTGTGGAAGGCTCATAATGTAAACCTACATATAGAAGAGAGGAAATCAAAAAGAAACCTCCTGAATTAAGCATTTTGAAAGATTTGAGCAATTGTTTGTAAGATATTATCTAAACTAAACGCCTCTGACTAAGATTGGTTAGGTCAAGTTTATATATTTCATCCGACCACTCGAAAGTGATTGGATGATTTATTTGCTATAACTCGGATTAGCTTTCCAGCCTAAACCGAATAGTAGCATAGCTAAGATAATAACTCCATAATACCCTAAATCATAACTCTGAGTTTGTTGTTCTACAAAACTAAATAGAGCTGGACCAATAGCACTACCAGCTACCACCCAACTCATAGCAAAACCACTGATGGCTCCTAGATGAGTCAAACCAAAAAAACGAGGCCAACTTACATTTGCTAACACCCCATTTAGACCACCAAGCATTCCTGTCGCAAAAATCAACGTATAGTAACAGAGTGGTTGAGTAGCCAAGAATATTAAAGAAAACGCCGAAAATATAATAGCTAATAATTGTAATAATAATAAATATTTCAATTGGATATAATCACTAATCCAACTGCCAAAAAAATGAAAAAACAAGGCTATAAAAGCACTTGGTACGAAAATATTAAATGCCGTTTCCCTATTCATATTGGCTCTGCCAAAAATATCGGCAATATGAAAAGTGATGGCGGTATTGTATAAGGCATATAAGACGATAGTTAAAGTAAATACCCAAAAGACATAAGTTTTTTTTGCAGCTTGTAAAGAATAATCTTGTGTAGGAAGACTTTGTTTTTTATTTTTATTGATAAATAGAGGACGACCCCCATCGGGCAGGCATTGACAATCTTTGGGATTATCTCGATAAAAAAGGAAGGCAAAAAATATAAAGCATATGGCCAAGATTGCTAATTGCCATAAAGTAGTTTTCCCCCCTGTTGTTTCTATCATCCCATTAAAGATACCTGGTGCAATAGAAAAACCGAAAGAAACTGATATCCCACTCAAGGCATTGGCAAAACCTCGATTTTCTATAAACCATTTCATAATCATGGTTCGAGATACCATTGTCAAAACACCTTGGCCAGAGAATCGAAGTAAGAAAAAGCAAATGGTAATGATGCTAAAGGATATATAAGTTGATGGACTATCGAAAAATAAATTATTGACCGTATCGACTAATTTATCCGCAACAGAAATCAATACTAGCGTAATAGCCATGATACCGGCTGCGCCCATGGCGATTACTCGACTCCCATAGTGATCATACAATTTCCCTACTCTTGTCAATAGCGTGGCACTACATAAAGTACCAATTAAATAGGCGTTGGATAATTCTAAACGATTCAGTTCCAAGGCATCAATGAGAAAATCTGTAAAGACACTTACGCCCATTGTTTGACCAGGAATACTTATAATAACGCCAATGATCCCTGCACCTAAGATTACCCAACCGTAATTAAGAGGAAACTTAGAAGGGGAAAATGGAATATCTTGTTTTAGTAAGAACTTCATGAAAATGGCAAGTTGTATAGATATAAGCAGGACAATCGAAGCGCAAAGTAAACGGATTTTTATCACTAAGTAGTGTAAAAAAAATAATTGGATAACTTTTAATTATTCTGAGATTGCTGGCTAGGACTTTTAATCCGACACTCTTATTTGCTCGCCTTTGGCGAGATTAAAAAAAAATATTCACACTTGGTAGAGGCAAGAAAATAGAGGTGTTGGACTGAAAGTCCTAACTAGCAATAATTTAGAAGTTGTTAATCTATTTTGTCCGACTACTTATTACCCATAAAAGAGAAAACCAATAAGCCATTGATAAATGAATTTTTACCATTTCAGTACAGCCAAAACAGGAAAATGATCTGAAGGGAAAAGCCCACTCCAAGAGTCTGTTAATATAGCATGTTTGAGTACTTTAATTTTATTCGGAACAAAGATATAGTCAATTCGGTTTTGGTCATCTTTTGTTGGTACTTTGAATCCTGAAAATGTACTCAGTTGTCCATAGTGTCCTGTTTTCGATAGGAGGAAGGCATCATATAAATCAATTGAATTATCTTTTTTAGTGAGGATTTGATAAGGTTCACTTTTTGGATCACCATTAAAATCTCCAGTCAAAATAAAAGCATTTGTCCCTGCTATTTCTTTTATTTTTTGAAGGATTAGTTTAGCAGATTCTCTTCTTGCAACCGCTCCTTTATGATCGAAGTGGGTATTGAAAAAATAGAATTTCTTTCGTTGCTTTTTATCTTTGAAATAAGCCCAAGTAACTACCCGATTGCAAGCAGCATCCCATCCACGAGAGCCAGCAATGTCACAAGTCTCAGAGAGCCAGAATGTACCCTGTTGCAATAATTTAAAACGATCTTTTTGAAAAAGAATAGGGGAGTATTCTCCTGCTTCTTTGCCGTCATCTCTACCTACGCCAATCCAAGTATACTCAGGAAGTAAGGTTTCTAAATCATCTAATTGGTTTTTTAATACCTCCTGCAACCCCACTATATCCGCCTCGTGAAATTCAATGAGTTGGGCGACCTTTTCTTTTCGATTACTCCATTGGTTGATTCCATCCTTTGGGGTATCATAGCGAATATTAAAAGAGAGAATATTGACTTGACTGGTGGCTATGAACGGAAAGCAAAGTAAAAAGAGAATAGCATATTTCATATTGTTATCAACTTAAGTGTCTTTAATCTGAAGGCATAATTAAATAAAGATATTTAATCTTAGGTGGATAAATGTCATAAATAGATATTTAATTTTTACATTTGATGATACTATTCCTAAATAATTAAAGATGATTCAATTATTAGCTAGAATTTCTAACTGGAAATTTATCTTATTTTTCTTTTTAGCAACAGCATTTTTGCTCTACCTTTTTATTCAAGGGCAAAATGAAATGAGTGCAATAGCAGGAGAGTCTGTTACATTGATTGATCTTTGGAAAAGCTACGACTTGGCAAGAATTAATGCTTTTTTTGAACAAATTAAGCCAGAAGGCAGAGCGATCCACCAACGATTGACAGGTGTAGAAGATATGGTTTTTCCTTTTGCTTATGGACCATTGTTTATATTGGTTTTCGCTTTCTTTTTGAAAGGTATATTCGGAAATGACTCTAAATGGTTACTACTTGCTTTGTTTCCAATATGGACAATGGGCGCAGATTATATGGAAAATTTTAATACCCTAGAGATGCTAAAAAGCTTTCCTAAAACTACAGAAGCAATGGCTAACAAAGGATCTTTTTATACAGAAATGAAAAACCTATCTTCTTTAATTAGAAATGTTTTATTTGTTTTATTGGGGATTACTTGGATCGTGAAAAAGGTAAAATATCGTTCCTAGGAAATGTATCAGTAACTGTTTAGCACTGGATTGGTCAATGATAAATAGTTGTTAATATTAAATAATTCGTCTTTTTATAAGACGAATTATTCCAAAAGAATCATTTGCTTATCAAAAGGATTAAGCCCCGTACCTACAACATTTGCTTCTGCTTGTATAAAGTAAGTTGATTGTACCCCTTCAAAAGATTTAGCTAATTTAACTAAACCTCCAATAAATGGATTGTTATCTCCAATGGTATCCATTTCAGATTTTTTCATTTCAAAGGGTAGTGTAAATTCAATATCAAGATATTCTTCCTTAGGAATTGTTAATTCTTGACGAAACTCAATTATACCTAAGACATATTCATCTGTTAATTTATCCTGTTTTCGACCTCTACTATATCGTTCTACCATTTTGACTTTTATGGCACTTACTCTTTGTGGGGACATAGAGAATAACCGGATTTGACCAGTAACAGCGCCATTAGATTCTTGGACAGTTTCTGGTAAGATTAATTCTAATTTTACGCCTTCTATTCCCAACCATTTTTTTACTTTATCTAACATATATTTGTTTGTTTTAATTATTTCGTCGCTCCTTAAGAACATAATGCCTTATAAATACTTCCTATAAGCATAAGATAGGTGCAATATAAACAAACTTAAAAGGGGATGTTTTTATTTTCTACGAATCACCTTTGCTAATAGAGTATATTCTAGAAAAAAGGGACAAATTCAGTAGTACTTTAGAATAAGTTAGGATCAAAACAACTTTATTTTCTGATAGTTTTGTCTCTTATTAGATTTTTGTGTAATTTAGTGTATCAAATATCTTACCTATCGTTTTTTACTCCCATCTTTCCTTAATAACCCCCATCATATCTATAGCCCTCATCCTCTTTTAATAATTTGTACCCATCTAATTTGTTTTTTTTATACTAAGTACTTTAGTTTAGAATAGGCTGTTAATGCTTACTTGTAAAAAAAATATTTAACTGTCGCTAATGCGATAGATTGAACATATTCCCTATTATAGCTATACTACTTAATTGTAGTAAAAATGGCCTGTTCTATTTATGTATAATTTAGTAACTACTCAGGTGTCAGGTGTGAGGAGTCGGGAAAAGAGTGCTACTGCCAAGTTTGCAAGGTACTTTATTGCAAAATACTTATTCTTGGTTTATGAAAATGAAAACTTCTTTTAACCGACGCTACCTGACCCCTGACTCCTCGCTCCAGACACCTGAGTAGTT
>JALZWC010000078.1 GCA_023300255.1 Saprospiraceae bacterium
TGGTTCTGGAAATCATAAATCATAGTTCATAAATCTTACATCATAAATCTGCTAATTAGTCAAAATCAGACTGATATATGATGTATGATATATGATGTATGATTTGCACACATAGTCCAAATCTTCGTATAAAATCAACTGGCAACTGGTAATTACCTATGAAAAATCGCCCAAAAATAGAACCAATCACCCCTGCCCTATGGTATATACATAGTCAAGGCACGCAGGCAGGAATAGACGAAGCTTCATTGTATTTTTAAACTTAGGCAAAGAGTAAGAATAAATTAGGAATGAGAGGGTGTTCTGGCAAATGTGGTGAATAAATAGTGCTCAATTCCTTATAAAAAAAGCCTTACGTAGTGTAGCTACGTAAGGCTTTTTACTGTCAACTTAATTCTTAACTGGCATAGGACAAAGACTTTATCGTATCCACAAACACCCGCACATTATCCAAAGGCGTATCTGGATAAACACCGTGCCCTAGGTTAGCAATATGTTTCCCACCAAAATCTTGAACCATTTTAGTGGCCGCTAATTCTACTTCTTTAGCCGTACCATATAGTTGACAAGGGTCTAAATTTCCTTGAAATACTTTAGTTATATGCTTTCTGGCATAATCAGGGGAAGTTCCCCAATCCAAACCTATTACATTACAATCTATTGATTCCAACTCTGCTAAAGCAAACCAAGCTCCTTTGGCAAACACAGTAACTGGTACACCAGTAATAGCTGCGGCTATTTGCTTAATGTAAGGCAAGGCAAAAGTGCGGAACAAGGTAGGTGTAAGTATCCCTGCCCAAGAATCAAATATTTGGACTAAACTCACTCCACTAGCAACTTTCTGCTGTAAATAAGCAATCGTAGTAGCCGTTATTTTTTGTAATAATTGGTGAGACAGTTCTGGATGTTGATACAAAAAGCGTTTTGCCTTAGAGAAGGTTTTGCTACCAGAACCTTCTATCATGTAAGCAAAAATCGTCCAAGGTGCTCCTGCAAAACCTATTAAAGGCACTCTTCCATCTAACTCTTTGACCGTGATCTGAATCGCATCGTAAACGTATTTTAATTCAGCAGCGGCATCTGCACCAGATATTAATGCTACTATATCTTTCTCGCTTTCAATTGTCTTCGGAAATAAAGGGCCTTTTTTTTCTACCATTTCATAGGTCAATCCCATCGCTTCTGGGATGACTAAAATATCAGAAAAAATGATTGCTGCATCTACATCCAATTCATCCACTGGTTGGATCGTCACCTCCGCAGCTAATGCAGGCGTCTCCACTAATTCCTTAAAACCACTTAGACTACCACGCAAAGCCCGATATTGTGGTAAAATTCTACCTGCTTGTCGCATTAACCAAACAGGTGGTCTTTCTACGTCTTCCCCTAAAGCTGTTCTGATTAATAGGTCGTTTTTCAGTTTCATGTTGCAAAAATAATAACAAGGCGGGGTTTTGTTTTCTTTATAATGTCATTTTATTGACAGGATTTGTAAATCTCTAAGATCTAGATTTCGTTTTTAATCCTAATTGATCATAGATTACCTGTTTATCCATTTCCAATACCCCACCAACGTCTAATTCTCCTAAAGATAAAGCCTCTATTTGGGTTCGTACTAAACGTAGTACAGGAAAACCTACTGCAGCACACATTCGCCGAACCTGTCTGTTTTTCCCTTCCGTCAAACTTAATTCGATCCAAGCCGTTGGTATATTTTGTCTTACTCTTATAGGAGGTGTTCTTTCTGGAAAGGTTGGTGGAACAGCTAATAGAATAGCTTTTGCTGGTCGACTTCTATATTCTTTTTTCTTTATACGGAAAGAAACCCCATCTCTCAATTGTTGGATTGCGTCTGGTGTGGGTATATTCTCTACTTGTACCAAATAAGTACGCTGATGCTTGAAGGTAGGATCTAACACCCTATGCTTTAAATGATTGTCATTCGTCAAGATTAAAAGACCTTCACTATCTCGATCTAATCTTCCTACTGGATAAATATCGGATGGAAAGTCGTAGCAATCCTTAAGTGTTCGATGTGTTGGAATTTCTTTAGTAAATTGACTTAACACATCAAAGGGTTTGTATAAGAGATAGTATTTTAGTTCCATTTATTTTTTATCATTAAGCAGTCAACGTCATAAGTCTGACACCTGACAGCGCAGCGATCTGACCTCTCTTTTTCTATTCCCCCGCCACAAAAAAATCACGAAAAGGAACAACATATAAGCTTTCAGAAATGTCTAGAAAATCAATATAGGTCGTATAAATATCCAATTCTAGTTTCAATAAATCCAACGCTTGCTTTCTCTCTTCTACCTTACTATACAAAAGTAACAAGGGCGTAACCCCTTCTTTTTGAGTCATTTTAGATAGTATTTTAAAAGCCTCCTCTTGTTGTACTTCCAATGCTGCTTGAGTCAATTCATAGTTATCTAATAGGCGTTCAAGCTTTATTTTTTTTCTATTTATCTTTTTCCTATTGACGATTTGATCAACTTGGATTTCTTCCGACAATAAAAGTTGCTCTAATTCTAACTCTTGCATTTTTAGAGTAGGCTTAGAAGAAATAGGTATATTGATACTAGCGCCTATAGATACCCGTTCTTTCCATTCCTCCGTGTGAGGCCCGTCATACTGAACCTGAAAAAAATCAAAGAGCCGTTGCTGTTCTGCTATTTCTAGTGCCATCTCTGCTTCAAGAATGGCCTTCTTATTTTTTCCTTGTTGTTTAGAATTTATTGATGGGGAGGAAGATAATTGTTGCACTAGGTTAGATTTCACTCCTTTTATAGATAAGAAATTGGCGTCATTGATCTGGGTCTCCGCTAAATAATCACTAATTATTTTTTCACTAGATTGAATGATTATATTGGAATTAGTAATCTCGCTTTTTACTTCTAGAAAATCTTTTACATTCAATTGTTCATATTGACTTAATTTTAATAAAACCTTTTCTATATCCTCATAGATCACTAATAAGTCTTTATGAATAGCTACATTTCTTTTCAGCATTACCAATTCCAACCAATCTTGATACGCTACTACTAAAAGAGAATTGCCTAAATCTGTTTTTTTTAATAAAAATTCTTTTTCTATTAAATTAGACAAATTAGTCTGCGCACTTCTTATCTTTTTAGTAGAAGGTTTAAATCTCAAAGAATATCGTTGTTGATCAATATCGAATTCACTAGTTCTAGTTCTAAGTTGTAATTCCTCCAACCATGCCGTTTTAAAATCATTGGTAAAGGAAGTAACCCCATTATTAGTATTAACAACTGCAATGTATTGTTGAATAAATTCAGTGGAGGTGATATTCGGTTGCGCAACTAAGTGGCCAATAATACTTCTACAGATCACAGTTATAAGAATAAGTAGTCGAAATTTCCTCATTTAATAACTCCTTTTTCTAAGTCTACTAATGATTTATTAGGTCTTCGAGTGGCTGCTTTGATCTTCAACGCATCCATAAATTCCAAAATCACTTTTTCTTTTTGTAAGAATTCATTATCTGAAGATATGGCTACTAAGACCTCTCGACCATAGGTCTTTATATCTACTACTTTACGGAGCCTTTCTGGTATTTCTACAATCCTAGAACCAAGTCCTATTACTGCTCCTTTACAGTTCATCTTCCGATTCTTAGTAGATCGTATAATAAAAGTATCTTGTAAACTTACGTGTAAGAGTAAGTCTTCTTGTACAAAACCTTTTACTAATGTAGGATTCGGTTCATAAAAAGTAACTAATGTCTTATAAGAGGGGATATGTTCCGCTTCCTTACAATGGATATTCCCGATCACTCCATCCGTTGGTGCGGTAATTTGGCTGAATTGCTTTTTGGTCGCCTCTGAAAATTGTTGCTCTGCCTCTAGTCGTTCCACAGCGATGGCATAAGGATTTTTTCCAACAGAAAGTTCTTTCTCTATAGCTTTTACTTGACTGACATAACTAGATTCCAAGAAAGCTAATTCTCTTTCTAAAGCTATTATTTTAGTAGAAAGAGGGGCATATTTCTTTTCAGAAGCCTGTACACTTTTCAAGTCCTTATATAGCGATTGATCAAATTCTTTCTGATCTCTTAATTTCTGAATATCTGTATTGATTTTATCTACGGCAAGTTTCTTTTTAAGACCTAATTCTTTTAGATCATTCCCCATCTCTGTTCTCCAAATAGTTTCTTTGGCTCTTAAATCCGCAATTTTATAAGACTCATCCGCCATCACCTCTTTGGCTTTAATCCTATATAAATCTATTAATGGCGCACCTTGTTTTACTAATTCCCCTGGTCTTACTTTAATGTCCCCTATTACGACAGGATAATTGAAGTTAATTTCTGTCTCTTTATTTTCAGCAAATCCGTAAAAAGAAACAATCTCTCCGCCATGCTGACTATCCAAATTCCATAGCAGTAGCACTATTCCTATAATAGCAATATAGTAAACATTTATATGCTTCATACTTTTTGTTTTTGTTTATCTCTACACTGCTGGATCTATTTAGAAAAGATAATAGAGACGTAGTTCGGTTAGGAAACAACGAAATTTCGTTAATTGTTAAACAAAATCATCTCTATTCTCTGCTCTCGATTCTCTTTTCTTTAAAATCTTAATTATAGCTTCTGTACCTTCTTTTCAAATCGTAAACGTATATCTCCGACAGCATCCAATGCATTAATTTCTTTAACAAATTCGTCAATTGATTTCTTTCTTTTCAAGCGAATTAGATAACTCAATTCCTTTAAATGCTCTTTAGATTCCTCCTCAATAAGATTTCCTGCTGGATCATACACAGGGTCTTTTTTCTTAGTGTTCATAAATCGAATTTGCTCCAATTCATAGTGATGGCAATTCCGATCTAGTATTTTATTGAATTCTTTCTCTTCGTTTCCTTCTTTAGGCAATTCAATTTTTAGAGCGCCAATTAATTCTTTTGTATTAGAAAGTGGCGAGAATCGTAGAATTACTGCCCCCAAACAAAAAGCGATCGTACCAATAAAAGCTATTGTAAAACCATATACTCCAGTTGCAATCCCTATAGCTAAAGAAGCAAACATGAACGTCATATTTCGAGGATCATCTAATACCGTTCTAAATCGAATAATAGATAAGGCTCCTAACATACCCAAGCCTCTAGCCAATGAATCTCCTATTGCCTGTATTACCGTAGCCGCCACCATGGATACTAAGGCTACCGCTTGCATAAAATGCGCTGGCCTGTGGATACTTTTGGTCGTAAAGTCGTAGGTTATTACTAATAAAGAGGATAAACAAAAAGAGAATAGAACGGTAATAAGGATACTTAATGCCGTAGGATTATCTGTGTTATTATGTGTTAGTAGGAATTCAAACATAAAAGTTGGTTACTTCTTAAATAAATAAAATATTTACATTTTATATGTAGAAAAAATTAGACCATTAAACTGATTGGAAAGATATCCTTTAAACATAGACGTGAAAAAATCCAATATCTCCTTCTTTCTATCTATTTGAGCTTAGTAGTTAGTCGAAATAGATGTAAAGTTAATATTATATATCAAGTTGCAAAATAAAGCATACAGGTTGCTTCGTTAATAGTAGACGAATAAGAAAATTTATCTCTTGGGAATGAAAAACAATAACTGTTACAACTTGGCTTGCCCTTCCTGCGTGCCCTATGGTATATACATATCTTTTAGCAGCTAAAGGATATACGGTGACGAAGCTATGCTCCTTGGGAGTTCTGTCCTAATTTTTTTGCTATAGACG
>JALZWC010000079.1 GCA_023300255.1 Saprospiraceae bacterium
AAAATTAAGCATAGCTGGGCTACGGTTCCTTTTTTAGGATTTCTTAGAAGGAAAAAGGGCAGTTTAAAATGGCTAATTTATTCTTTCACTTTGCCTTAATAGAGTAGATTAAATATGGGCTTAGCGTATAAAATATTTCTACAAAGTCTTGAAAATTTGATACTGCTATTATTTGAGGAATATATTGTGGGAATGGAATATGTTGTAAAATTGAGATCTTTTAGGGAAGATAATAAGCATTCGATATATAGAAATAAAATTCTATAGCAAACTTAAGTTTTTTTTATTGTACCAAATAAAAAAAATGAAGAATCGTCTAAATGAGGATACTATGGTTAAATTAAATTAGAATGACTTTTTTTTCTGTGATTTCTTTTTAACTTATTTGCTACCGTACACTTTGTGAAATAGAGAGCAGAGAAGCGAGAGTAGAGATGAATTCCGTTTGAACCTGCCTGCCAAGGCACGCTATGGTATATACATAAGTATTCAGGATTGGCTGTCGCCAATGAAAAAATTGAACCTGTCTAGCCGCCTATGGTATATACACAAGTATTAGCTAGTAGCGTAATAAAACTACGTCTAAAGTAGACGTAGTTAGTATATAATAGTTATAAACTTAAGAGTTGCTATTCAAAATTGGCTATCGCCAATGATAGTTTTTGAACGCAGAGACGCAGAGATGCAGAGTCAAGTGTAGTCAAGTATTAGGCAAGAAAGGTAGACATAGGGAAGCTATAGCGAGTATTTTTAACGACGTATAGCTTCAAAAAACGCTAAATTATCCGACAGGAATAATTTGAATAGTTATTAAATCATTGAAGAATTCCTTACTCTAAATGTATAGCGACCGCCAACGGAAAAGCCAATTGCTCCCCATTAGAACGTTCAAATAAAATCTGATCAAAATAAATACTAGATTCTGGTGGCAGATTATCTAGGTGAGCATTGATATCGTATCGATCAGGATTATCGGTAATATATTGAATGACCGGACCCTCTTTAGGGATAATAGTCATGTTTGTTTGAAGGAGCTTTACCTTTTCTGAACCTATTATAATTTGAAAAGGATCTCTATAACGCACATAATCTTTTAGAGGATAGGTGGTTCGATCCAAAACAGCACTCATTCCCCTAGATTGAATGAGTGGCGGGAAGATATCAAAATCATAAAATTCTGGAAAGGTATGTACCGAATATACTTTATCTACTAAGGTATAGGTATGATCTATTTCGGCAGCAGTCAAAAAATTATCGTGTGTTCCTATCAAACGTCTAATCGTTTTAAAATTAGGAATATGTACTACTTTAGTTTTTTCACTAGATTGATAATGTTCGTATAACATTTGATTCTTAGCAAGGGTCGTATCCATTCGAACCATTGCTTCTTGGCCAGTTAAATCACTTAATTGAAAAGTAAATGGAGATGTTCTTAAGTTTAAGGGAGCATTTGTTGGATCAATAGGATCTGCAATTATTTCCATTGGTAGCGACAAATTAATTCTCCGACCGTTAAGGATAAAAGAAGGAACACCAGTAAAATTATCAGGGGCAATTTTATCTAAAAAATCTTCCTCATGGTATAAGAAAATAGAAATGTGATCGGCCACTTTTGCATCTTTCAACACTTCTTCTAAGCAGTGGAAATCATCTAGTATAAATTTCTTCTCTGATTCTATCGACATGCGACAAGTCAAATCCCATCGTTTTCTATCCCAGAAGCCCACTTGAAAATAAAAAGGGACGAACTCCCCATTATTATATAATTTTGGATTTTTATTTTTTAATAGTTTTTTAAAAGTAGCTAGGTCTAATTTAATCCTAGATTCCCCCTTCTGCTTATTTAAGCGCCGTTGCCAATCTCCCCATTGGAATAAATAGTTATTATTTTGGAAAATGGGTTTTTCAACCGACAAATTATCAATGTCTTTGAATTTTTCTTTCTTTATTAATTGTTCCCAAAAAACAGATACTTCCTCTGTAGCGGTTGTAGCAGCAGTTCCACTATCCCCGACTTTAATTTTAGAAAAAAACTGCTTTTGGGCGGTTTCTAAAGAGAGCCATAATTCATAGTCATCTCCTATTTCTTTTAAAATAGAAGAGAAGCAACTAGCAGAGTCGGCACTTTCTTCACAGATAATAGGAGACAGTCCATCTTTAAGAAAGATTGCATTGATTTTTGTTAATTCTAAACGCTGCCCTTTATAACTAATATTTTTATCCTGCCCTAATTGATTGATTTTCCAATTGGATATTTCAAAGTAATTTTTGTCTAATTCTTTTATATCTGCAATTTGATAGGGTAGTAACTGATCTCCCCAATAAATATAATCGCCTATGGCAGGAAGTAAGGTGCCTAATTGGAATTGGTTATATTCTATAATTTCTATTGGAGGTGGCTTAGCTTGGAATGCGGTTTGGATATAACCTTCTGGAATGTGATAAATAAATTGCCCAATAAACACCACAATTAGCAACACTTTTAGCCTGTTGAGAAGCCAATGCGGTACTTTTTTTGTTTTTTTATGTGGGTTCGGGTATTTATTCATGTATTGTATTGGGTATTGCTTTCGTTTTTGTATTCTAAATATAGGTTTTTTTTAGTTAAGAAAATGGATTATTTATGTTTCATTAACAAGAATTAGGTTCTGTTAACAAACTACTTGCTATATGTGCTTCTTATGGCTTCGCCATGGGGGGGGCATGGTTCCCCATGACTGCGTCATGGGCTACAGGGTGTCGCCCACTTTGGGGCTTTTCTTGTAGGACGCTTTATGGAGCATGGGATGTCGCCTGTTTTGGGATTTGATTAGTCAAAAATATAGGGTTCGTAGTCTTTCCACCATTGTTGGATATTTCTTTTTGGTTGTCTACAGATATATAAGGGGATGCCATTTTCTTCTCCGATTGCGTAGGTATGGTAGATTATTTTTACTAATTCAATTTCTTTAAAAATATGCTCAACAGCGGGTGTTTCATTGCCGAGGCTAATCCAAACTTTAGCATCATCTTGTCCGTATCCCCAAGTCCAAAAACTACCATGTCTGCTTATTGGATTAGGTAGATCATATTGTTTTCCTAATATCTTTAAAGCGCCTGCTTCGCCATAGTTTTCTGCCCATAAGACACAATGTTTTTTTTCTAATGGTGTCAAGGATTGGTAAACACTGTCGACCAGTTGTACTTGTTCTTCCCAGCCAAACATATCCGCATAGTCCCCTGTTAATTCTATCCGACCATTTTCTTCTTGAATACTAGCGTAGGAAGTATATTTTTCGATAGAGAGGATTGGTGTTAAGTGCGGTATAAATGGAAGTGCTGTAAGTAATAGTATGGAAGCAATACCATACATCCAAGCATTATTTTTATTGCCTAAGTATTTTGTACTGCTAACAGCGCCTGCTGCAAAGAGGACAGGATATAAAGCAAATACATAATAGGCTTTTGATTGAAGGAACCACATAGAAAAGAAAATGACGAGTGCAGCAATGCCAATGTATCTATATTGTTTAGTTTTTAAAAGATGTACCACTCCCAGAATACTGAGGAGAAAAGTGAATGGATAATTTAGGCAAAGTGAAAGAATAAATTAGCCATTTTAAACTGCCCTTTTTACTTCTAAGAAATCCTAAAAAAGGAACCGTAGCCCAGCTATGCTTAATTT
>JALZWC010000080.1 GCA_023300255.1 Saprospiraceae bacterium
AGTTCTACAACACCAAACAGTTTTTACTACAAAATCAGTCCTCCATATCGTTGATTAAAGCCTTCAATTCCTTGTAACCCACCTGTGTGAATAGCGACGATCGTGCTATCCTCTTTAAAATAATCTTTCTTTATTAAATCGAAAATACCATATAACAGCTTACCTGTATAAATAGGATCTAAAGAAATTTGGTGGGTCTTTCTAAAATCATTTATAAACTCAATCAAGGGCGGTTTAAATTTTGCATAGCCACCAAAATGATAGTCGTTTGAGATCGACCATTTTGTAGAGACAGAAACATTCGCTGTCGCTAATAAATTTTCCACTTCTCCCTTTAAGAAGCTTCCTTTCAGAGCAGAGACTCCTAAAATTTCTGTTTGTTCTAATGCAGTACTTCCTTGTATAATTCCAGCAATCGTACCTCCTGTACCACAGCAGCTTGCTATATAAGTAGGAGCATCCGACAATTGATCTTTTATCTCCGTAATTATTTCTGCACAGCCTTTAAGTGCTAAAGTATTAGTACCTCCTTCTGGCAAGCTATAGAAACGACCAAATTGTTCTTGTAATGCTATATGAAAAGAAGTTGTATTTTTTTGTCGGTAGGCACTTCTTGTAACAAAATGTAATTGCATCCCTTGATCTTCTGCATATTGCAAGGTAGCATTTAACGAGTCCAATCGTTCTCCTCTAATAATTCCAATCGTTCGAAAATCAAATGCTTTTCCGGCCGCAGCTACTGCGTGAATGTGGTTAGAAAAAGCACCACCAAAAGTAAGTAAGGTTGTATGATTTAATTCTTTTGCCGCAGCTAAATTGTATTTCAATTTTCTCCACTTATTACCAGAGACACTTGGATGAATTAAGTCATCTCTTTTTAGTAAGAGTTTTACTTTTTTCACTTTTAATAATTCGCTATGAATTTCTTGTATGGGAGAAGGCTGCATTAGTTTGTTCAAGTAATTTAGAATCTTGGTGCGAAGCAAAATTATATATAAGACGAGTCCTATTTTTTAGATACAATTGAAGTATGATTTGGAATGTTATTTTTTATAAATTTCTCAAAATCACTTTTACCTATGACCTGTATTAATGCATCTCCTAATTCATAAATCTTAGTCACTCCTCGTGAAGGCAAGAAGTGGCTTTTATTAGTATCTGCATTTTCAGCATTCGATATAGCTTCCAATAAGTAAGGAATAAATTTTTCTGGGCTATACCCCCCTTTTTCAAGACCTGAAACATATGTCTTCAATTCTTTGCAAGTAACTTTTTTCTTATTTGGGATCTGCTGTTTCTTATGAAAATAAAGCCATACTTCAAAACAAGGGCTACTAATTACGATATGCCAATTAGGATAATCAACGCAGTAATTTGCAATTTTTCTTAATTGTTCTTCTTTCCATTTATCCCTATCAATTACAAACCATAAGTCATC
The DNA here is from genome assembly GCA_023300255.1 of Saprospiraceae bacterium. Classification (GTDB taxonomy): domain Bacteria; phylum Bacteroidota; class Bacteroidia; order Chitinophagales; family Saprospiraceae; genus JAFMDF01. Next base: position 1,439 of record JALZWC010000080.1, read on the forward strand.
TTCGTCAACTAATCCCTCTTTTTCGATATATTTTATAGCTCGGTCTAATACCCAATCTGGAGCTGATTTAGTTTCATATTTATGTGCTAATTCAGCATCACTTACCTTATCTTGGATAATATCTACTTTAATTCTATTGGAGATTTTCTCAAAGAAACTAAAATAGGCTGGTTCGCGTTTTCCTCCTTCGCAGGCTATAGCAAAGAGTTTGTAATCCCGAACTAACTCTTTTGGTTTATCTCTTTGGTAGCCTCTTTTTTTACGCATCATTTTTTTGCCAATTTAATTTTTTCAAATCAGCAGTAAAAGGAATTGCTCCAAATCTACCTTTTAAATATCCTTTCTGAATATCTAAGTCATATCTTGGCTTAAAATCACTTAAGGAATATAATTGACTAGCACCACTTTTATCTTTTTCGGCAAACCAAATTTCGTCTTGTCTGAATATATTTAAATCTAATAGACTGGCTTCATGGGTTGTAAATATTAGTTGGCCTTTTGTTGATTGTTCTTCCATTATTTTCTTTACTAGAGTGTAGAGTAAAGTTGGGTGGAGGCTTTGATCTATTTCATCTATTATATAGGTTGAATCAGATTTTAAAATATTATTAAATGCAGGCATAAAATCTAGTAGTCGTCTTGTTCCATCAGATTCTTCTGAGATTTCAAATTCTACTTTTTCTTTTTTTGAATTATAATGCACACCAATCGCTCTAGAAATAAAATATTTTTTATCTTGTCTGGTTGCTACTAGGCGTTCGTGATTGAATTCAAAAATCTTTACGGAATCATCAATTAATTCTTCTATAAGTTCATTTTTAAAGACTTCATCCTCTTTACCAAAAAATATATCAAATTCAATATCATCTATGTCTATTTCATTTAATCCAGTATCAAAAGTTTTTAAAAGTTCATTTGTGAATTCATGAAATGCTTCCGAAAAAATAATAGCAGGCCCTAAGTTATCAAACTTACTACGCGGATAAACAAAGAATAATTTCTCTGTAATCCATTCTCTTGCATTTTTAATATCGGTAATTTTTTTTAAACTATCTGATTTACCTAAAAAGAGTTCCTCTTTATTCAATAAATCCTCCTCCATTAATTCTATTAATAAGCGATCTTTCTGTGTTTTTAAATATTTCTTAGCCAACTTAATATGTTGTTTTCCTTTTTTATCTTTCTCTCGCTCAAAAATCAATGTATCTTCTTTATCAACACCAGAAAGATATAACCACTCTTTCTCTATTGAAATACCATTGATACTAATTCCATAGGAATAAATTCTTCTTTTGTAATAAAATTCAATCTCAAACTCAACAGGTTTCTTTTGATTAGTCTTATTTAATTTGAATTTTTTCAAATTAATGGACTTCGTTAATCTTCCATTTCCTACCAGTTCCTGTAGAAATTCCATAGCTTTTACTAAATTGGATTTTCCTGCACCATTTGCTCCATATAAAGCAGCTCCTTTCAAAATTTTTAATTTTCCTGCTTTATATACATGATGCTTATGCGTCCGAAAAGAGCCTGCAAGCATATTGAATTCTCTTTCTTCATTAAAAGAAAGAAAGTTGGAAGTGATAAATCTAATTAACATGGTATTTCTCTTATAAAACGTTTTTTTCTCTTAAATCTAATCAAATCTACCTTAATAAACAAAAAAAACCTAATCTAAGAGAAAAAATCGTTACAAAAAGCTTAAGCCATTTATTTCTAAACCATTTAAAACAAAAAAGTCATTAAAAAATAACAACTCCACCTAGGTATAGCTACTTTTACACGCAAACACTCAAAAACACCTCTTTAATGTACCGAAATTGGTTTCTTCCAATATTCCTGTTATTCTTATTAACTGCCTGTCAACAAGCCCAGAATAATAAGAATTCCACGCATTCTTATAGTAAAATCAGTGGGCAAACAATGGGCACGACTTACTTTGTAACTTGCCAAACAACTAATCCTTCCTTATTAAAAGCGGATATTAACACCCTCCTTAAGGAAGTAAACCAAGGGGTTAATCACTATGATAAAAGCGCAACAATTTCGCTATTGAATCAAGCTTCTAATGATCTAGTATTAGATACTTCTCAAACGGATGCCAAACATTTCTATATCAACCTAAAAGCAGCTAAAGATATTTTTGAATCAACACATGGCGCCTTAGATCCTACGATCATGCCATTAGTTAATTATTGGGGATTTGGCTATACGGAAAAGCGTGCTATTACTAATGTAGATTCCATTAAAGTAAAGCAACTTTTAAAATTGGTGAATTTCGAGAACATACAAATTCAGTCTAAAGCAGGACAACTATATGTGCAAAAGAAAAATCCAGCGATTCAATTAGATTTTAGTAGCTTAGCAAAAGGATATGGTGTAGATGAGGTAGGACGATTACTTGAACAAAAAGGGGTTAAAAACTATTTAGTAGATATTGGCGGAGAAGTAAGAGCAAAAGGAGTGAATAAAAGAGGTATTCCATGGCAACTAGGTATTAATACACCTAATACGGAGGCAGCACTTACCGCCTTTGAAACCGTTATAAGTATAGAGAATCAATCCATGGCAACATCTGGCAACTATAGAAACTTCTACGAAGTAGATGGAAAGAAATATGCCCACACCATTAATCCCACAACAGGCTATCCAGAACGAAATACTTTATTAAGTGCAACAGTCTTATCGAAAGAGTGCATGATAGCAGATGGATTTGCCACTGCTTTTATGACAATGGGATTAGATCGAGCGTACGAAGTTGCTGCTAATACACCAGCTATTGAGGCTTATTTTTTATATGCCTTGGATAATGGATCTATTGGCAATAAATATACAAAAGGTATGGAAGTCTTAATTAAGTAATGCGAACTAAGTAGTCGGCCAAAAATAACCTAACATTAAAATGGCTTCTTTTCTCGCTATTTGTCTTTAAAAAAGGTCTTACGTAGCTAGGCT
>JALZWC010000081.1 GCA_023300255.1 Saprospiraceae bacterium
TTAAATTCGTGCATTAGTGGTAGAAATTACACGAATAGTATCAACTACGTTGATAAACATGTCCGAAATTTCGTTGGTTTTTAAACGAAATACGTCTCTACTTTCACTTTTCTATTCTAAAACGGGTATGGTTTTAAAGTTCCTAATAAGTACTTTTTTGTAGAAAACCAATTAAATATAATACAATATAAGTTTTTGCTATTAATTAGCAATCCAACCAACTAATTAAGTCCTACCTTGTTTATCACAGATATTTTTTATTATATTTGTTGGTATATAATCCAAAATAAATTTTGAAATTCCCATGAACTATAGCATCCAAATAGCCATATCTCTGGCATTTCTTGCCTTTTTACATTCTTTCCATTGGGGTATTTTGCCCAAATTCATCAAGAATATAATTTGTTAATTGTAGTTCATTTTAAATAATATTGTAAATATTATACTGGGGAAGCCGTTACTTAACTAGCCACTTATTATTAATAGCTATCGGGATTAATTTTAAAGACCAAAATCTTTTTTTAGAGGTTAGGGAAAGGAAAGAATATAACCTACCCATTCTGCAGCTTTATTTTGCCCTTTTTCTGCGTTGCCAAAATACTCACTATGCTATGGCATAGCTCCGTTTTTGGCGCTTTGAATAAGAACAAACTAAAACTACATCTTTGGGTACCTTATTTATTTCCTACGCCCTTATTGGCTACTTTTAATTAAATGAAATTGTTAAATCTACTTTTTTCATGTCCTTTAGCGAACTAAAAGTAAGTTAGTAAGAACCTACTTGCACTTTATTCCGTATAGGATACTGCAACAAAAGAGCACTACGGAGGCTATAGGCATAACAAAATAATAAACTAAACATTTATGACTATCCTTTTAACTTCTAAAAAATGCTAAAAAATAACCATAGTCTTGCTGTGCTTATTTTTTAATCATTTTTACAAGCTAAAAGGAATAATCTTAAATTGTTCACGTTATTAATTTTTTTGCCATAAAGAACACAAAACCCATTAACATTGAAATTGAACATCCCATATACTTTCCAACATTTGGAAACATTGAATGCATTAGTACAATGTTTTCTAAATAGCACTAGTACGCATTTAAATAAAATTGTAAGTGTGTGTGTGTTCGTTAGTATTACTTGCTTGAGTACCTTTAATGCAACTGCGCAAGTGACACTAATAGCTGGTGATAATACGGCGAATAAAGGAGAAACAATCGATGTTCCATTACAAGTAAAAGGGTTTAATGATATTTTCTCCTTACTGTTCACTATTAGTTGGGATACAACTGTTCTAGCTTTCAAAGAAGTACATAGTTTTTCAGAAGCTTTACCTCAATTCACAATAGATGGAATAGGTATAGGAAATATTACAGAAGGAAGATTAATTGTTTTATGGCTGGATAATTCATTAACAGGAGTAAACGTAGCGGATTCGACAGAAATAATTGTTTTAAGATTTGAAGTGATTGGGGAGGAAGGATCTAAATCTGCTATTGCTTTTACAAACGATGTCGAAGTTATTGATGCTACTCCTGCTGTATTAGATGTTGAAGTAATAAATGGGGAAATTGCAGTCCTCGGAAACACTACTGCTACCACCTTTTTACAAGCCCAAAATGGGATGCGTTTGTTTCAAAACCATCCTAATCCATTTTACAAAAATACCACAATAAAAGCATCCTTTACTACTGCTGAATGGGTCATATTAACCATTAGAGACACTTATGGACGCTCTGTATATGTCGAACGTTTCAAAGCGGTAAATGGCATAAATAATATACTCATTAATACAGAACAATTATCAGTTGGAGGTACCTACACTTATACCTTAAGTAGTAGCACTCACCAACTGTCAAAGCAAATGATTGTAGTACCACAATAAAGACAAAAAAAATATTAATGGTAAGGTATCTACTTTGATAATTAGCAACAGGCTATATCAAGGACAGAGATTTCTATGCACATTTTTATGCACACCATTATCAGATTAGAACTGATGCAGAAAAAAATTACTTAAATAACAAGTAAAAATAACTTGGAGCTATTGGTGACTTCTTTTTCTTAAAAACAACTTCATAGCCCTGTTATGTAATGATCTTTTTAAGAAAGTTAAGAACGAAAACCATCTCGTCAAGATAACTGATTTACTTGTTACTAAAATTTATTTCTTCATTTTTCTTTTCAGACGATTTAGAATAATTTTTATTTAAAATATGTAATAATTATTGGATATAGTCACGAGTATAAGCAAAGATTTAACTTTTTGGCACGTTTTTATCATATTAAGATAATTTGTATATAAAAACGATTCGATAATTATCCCAAATTCCGTTCGTAATGAATAAGATTGTTACTATTCTTACAACTGGACTGCTATTTGTAGCGACTTCGGTTTTCTCTCAATTGACCTTTACGGTCTCTCCTCAGCCTATTACAGGTAATGTCGGAGATGTGGTTACAGTAGATATGACTGTAGCTAATTTCGACAATGTACTAAGTACGCAATTTTCTCTTGCCTACGATCCTAGCATACTCCAGTTTGATGTTGCTAGTAATCCTGACATGTTTCCATCCGTTAGCCCTGCTAACATCTCCAATCCAGATCCTGGGGTAATCACATTAGCTTGGTTTGATAATAATGTAGTAGGAATAACCCAGCCTGATGGTGCTCGTTTCTTTTCCATTCAATTTACAATTATTGATAATGTTGGTGCAGATACTAGAGTAAGATTCTCTAATACTCCAACTATATTAGAAATAATAGATGGCGAAGGTGAGCCTTTTACATTTGAAGACTCCGAACTGTTCTTCGATGATGGTACACCTGGTGGAGCTTTAAATCCAGCAAATAGTTGTACAGATAATGACAACGATGGTGTATGTCAACCAGATGATTGTGATGATAACAATGCTGCTATAGGTCAGGTAGGCAGTAGTTGTAATGATGGCAATGCTAATACGACGAATGATCTAGTTCAAGGCGATTGTTCTTGTAGCGGTACGATTATTCCTGCATGTACAGATAATGATAATGATGGCGTATGTGTGGCAGATGATTGTGATGATAACAATGCTGCTATAGGTCAAGTAGGCAGTAGTTGTAATGATGGTAATGCTAATACGACGAATGATCTGGTTCAAAGCGATTGTTCTTGTAGCGGTACGATTATTCCTGCATGTACAGATAATGATAATGATGGCGTATGTGTGGCAGATGATTGTGATGATAA
>JALZWC010000082.1 GCA_023300255.1 Saprospiraceae bacterium
CAGCCAATACTTCTTATGAAGTGAGCCTGCTCTTTTATGCCACCAAAGAGCAGCTTTCTGATACCTATACCACCTTACCAGCAGAAGAATCAGAGATCTTGATGAAAATTCTATTTGCGATGTAGCAGAAGTATGTTCTCCATTACCTGTTTTCCTAAACGATCCACATACCGAAAGTGTCGACATAAAAACGGAAGGTTATATTGAAGCTAGCGCAACTATCGAGACAGGAAAAATAGTTAGTTATCTAGCAGAGCAATACATTTTATTAAAGGAAGGATTTGAGGTAGTAGCTGGGGCAAGCTTTAATGCGGTCATACAAGCATGCAGTAGTAATCGTATTTCCTTAAAGGAAAATAAACGAGATAAAAAACAGCTTACAACGAATACTATTCAGGTTTCTCCTAATCCATTCAAAGATTTTGTTTATATTAATTATAGCCTATCTAAGGCGACTGCTTTGGAAATAAGTATTGAAGACTTAAGCGGTAGAAAAATAGTTAGTCTTCTTCAGACAGCTCATCAACCAGCTGGTAGGTATAATTTGAAATGGCAGCGAATTCCTAATTTAACGTCAGGTATTTTACTGCTTACTTTGAAGACGGAGGATGGTCTTATTACGAAGAAACTTGTGTTGAGTCTGTAGTGGTTGTGGTAGCCGCATTGCTCTATTTAATTTTATGGAACAACGAACTCACCGTTATGATTTAGGTTGTTTTTTTTCTTGCCACAAAGGCACTAAGACACTAAGGTTAGTTGGGGTCTTTATATGTTTTCTTGCCACAAAGGCACTAAGACACAATTTGTGCCTTTGTGGCTACTACTAATTTCTGAATCGCTTGATTCCTTTCTTTATCAAAGGCACATTGAAATTGATTAAATAGCCAAGTTCTAAATCCATTAATTTTAAATGACTAATAATTTGTGCTTCCCATACAGGATGAACTGTTTCGATTGCTTTTAATTCTGTAATAACTAAATCTTCAACTAATAAATCTAGTCGCAACCCTTCCTCAAAAATCAATTGGTCATAAATAATAGGAATTTTGATCTGCCGTTTTACATTGTATCCTGCTTTCTTCAATTCATATTCCATACATGCTTCGTACACCTTTTCTAGTAAACCTGGACCTAATGTCTTGTGTACCTTAAATGCTGCATGGACAATGGCTTTACCAATTGCTTCTTCTTTGTCAGAGAGTTTCTCATAATTTTGCATAGCGCTGTTTGTTTGTTTTTTGGAGCAAATCGTTTACTTGAGCTCCAAAATTAATGATTTAGATAAATTTGCCACAAAGGCACGAAGACACTAATTTTTCTTTGTGCCTTTGTGCCTTCGTGGCAAATTATTTATTTAAACTCCCAAATTAAAACTTTAAATAACATCTACTACTAAAATCCTAAGAGTTTTTCTTAGTGCCTTTGTGTCTTCGTGGCAAATTATCAAACCTAACCCACAATCCTAAGAGTTTTTTCTTCGTGCCTTTGTGGCAAATTATCTATTCTACCTTTTAATTACCTCGAATCAATTTCTTCCGTCCCAAAAGCAAGTTCCCTTGTCGTAGTTGAACAATATAAAGACCACTCGCCCAAGTATCAGTGGGGATAGCAATAATTCCTCTTTGATCACTTAACTCCTTAGTCCATTGGACTTGTCCTATACTATTAATGACTACCAAAGAAGTTGATAAAGTATTGGATACTTCATAAGTAACTACTGCAGAGGTTCCTACTGGATTTGGGTGAATTGATAAGTTATTGTCTGGTAGTAAAAATGTATTAATAGGTTTTAAAACATCACTTGTAACCTGTTCTAATGGTGCTACTTTTGCTGATGTAGAAGTACAACAATTTTCAATCTCGGCAAGAAAAACAGAACCTGCTGTAGCATGGAATCCTGAGGTTAATAGAATAGCAGTAGCAGAACGATATTCAATATTTTCAGAAGAAGCAATAGTTGCTGAAGAAGTAATCATATCCATAGCACAATAGCTATTAGTAGTATGCTCAAGAATTGTAACCTCTTCTAAGCAAGCAGATGGATCAGAATTAATAATAGAATTCAATAGGTCTGTAGCTCCTTCACAATCACCTTGCATTAATAAATCACGGGCTTGATCCGCAACAACGGTTGCATTTTCTTGACGAGCTAGATATAAATGATGCGGGACAGAAAGACATGTTTCCGCAAACTCACTTGGACTGTCTTTCCAAACTGCTATTTTATTGCGGCTGGTTTTTAGAGGAGTATAGCCATAAGTGTCTTCCGTAGCAGGTTCAATGGATGTCCCTTCTGGCCAATCATTCCATGTGATGATTTGTGTCCATGGATTTAGCACATCATTGGTACCACCTAGTCGCTTAGATTCCCAATTAATTTGCATGTCCCAAGTGAGTGCCATCGTTTCCCCGGCATCTACTTCTCGTTGAATATACCGAGAATTACCTCCATTCCAAAAACTAGGGACATTCTCATCCTTAAATCCAGGATACGTCATTCCCATCATTAACTGATTAGTGTAAAGGCGATTACTCAAACCAAATTCTTCCTGTCTAGCCATGCCCCAATCAAAATCATTAAAATATTGTTGTCCCCAATTAGTAGTCTCCGTAGG
>JALZWC010000083.1 GCA_023300255.1 Saprospiraceae bacterium
AAAGAGTCCGTAGCCCTGCTATGCACTAGTTTTTTGACTTCCTAAGACAGAAAAATGACGAACCCAACTTGTAACATTTATTATCTCCTCATTCCTTAAGAATATACCTTATAAATAGAGCAAAAAAGAAAGAGCACTAAACATTCTTAAGCAATCTATAGTCAAGCTGCATGAAAATATTAAAAATAGCCTTCCAAAATCTTAATTCTCTCAAAGGAGAAACAATCATTGACTTTCAAGCAGAACCTTTGAGAAGTACAGGCTTGTTCGCTATTGTTGGTGATACGGGTTCAGGTAAAACAACGGTACTAGATGCCTTGACCTTAGGTATTTATGGAAAAATTCATCGAAATAAAAATGTAGAAGAGATTTTATCTTATGGCGCTACGGATAGCTATGCAGAAGTAGAGTTTTCTGTGGGTCTGAATATTTACAGAAGTAAGTGGGTATTATGGAAAGCGAGAGGAAATGTAGCAGGAAAAGCACATACCAAACGAGAATTAGCAAAATGGGAAGAAAGTAGTAAAGAATTCGAAATATTAACCATTAAAATTAGAGAAATTGAAGAGTTAACAGAACAAATTACAGGACTAGATTATCATCGTTTTAGTAAGTCTGTGTTGTTATCACAGGGAGATTTTGCCGCTTTCTTAAAGGCGTCGGAAAAAGATCGAAGTAATTTATTAGAACGAATTACTGGAACGAGTATCTATTCAGATATATCTATTGCTGCTTTTGAACGGTTCCGTTTAGAGGAGGGAGCATATTTATCATTAAAACAAGAGCTAAGTACGCTCCAAATATTAGATAAAGAGGATCAAAAAATATTAGAAAAAGAAAAAAAGGAATTTGAAAAAGGAGGAAAGGTATTAAACAAAGAAATAAGCATCTTTAAAAAGCAAATTGCTTGGCTCGAAAATTTGAGCACGCTAGAAACAACTTTGCAAAAAGAGACACAAGCTCTTCAAAATGTTACCGAAAAATGGACCGCTGCCCTACCCGCTTTTACTCAATTAGAAAACCACAAAAAAACAGCGGTCTTTCAAAAAGATATTATCCAGTTAAATAATTTAGAAACCACCCATCAAGAATTAGCAGCAAGTGCTACGGAACTAGATGCGCAAATCCGAAATCACGAATTAACTAAAGAGAAAACTAGTTCTTATCTAAAAGAACAAACGACTTTAATAGAAGCTGCTAAAAAAAATAAAGTAGTACATGAAAAATTATATCAAGAAGTATCCAAATTAGATATCTTACTAAAAGAGAAAAAAAGTCCCTTAGATAAGAAACTATTGGAGATAAAAGAATTAGCTACTCAATTTCAAGAATTCCAAAAAGAAGAAAAGAAATTAAAAGCATCACAGCTAAGTCTAAAAAAAAATATAAACAAACGAACTACTTGGCTAAAAGAAAACCAATTCCTTGAGCAATTAGCAGAAGATTTGCCTACTTTAAAAGTCTATTTTGAAGACTTAATGAAATTTCATAAACAATCAAAAAAGAGTAAAAAAGAAGCATTGGATATTGCACAAGAACTAGGCAAAATAACTCAGTCCATTGAAAAATATAATCTTACAAATAAAGATACGAACACTAAAATAGCAGCACTTGAAAAGAAAATGCTTACGCCACTAAAAGATCATAAAGTACAGAATGTCAACCAATTACTGCCTTTATTACATAAAGACATTGACTCCTTAAACTATACCCAACAACAAGTACAAAGCCTATTAGCACTTAATAAAGAACAGGAAGATCTCCTAACAATACTAAAGACTTACGACGATGATATTAAAAAATTATTAGACCAAAAAGAAGTAATAGAGTCTCGATTGTTAATAGCTATAGAAAAGAAAGAAACGGTGACTAAACACTATGAGTTCAAATTACAAACCTATGAACGAGAGCAGTTAATGGCTAATTATGAGCGGGAACGAAGTACGCTAAAAGAAGGAGATAAATGCCCGCTCTGTTTCTCTACGAATCACCCATTCCGAACTTTAACGAATACGACTCCTTATGTCAATGAAGCAAAAAAAGAATTAGATCAAGCAAAAAAAGAATTAGATACGGTTGTTTTAGATTGCTCAAATATTCAAAATAATCAAGTAACTATTCGTTCTAACATACAACAGTTAATCAAACAGCGGTCAGAGCGACTAGATGGGAAACAAGAAATATTACTTGATCAAATTCAACAGCAGGAAGAAAAAATTCCGCTCATTGCTGCTGAGTTAAAGAAAGAAAAAACCTATGCTTCTAAGCAGTCATTTTTGAGTAAAAGATTAGAAGAAATTGCAGTAGGATTAACAACAAAAAAAGAACTCATAAAAGTCGCATTGGATTATAATGAACAAACCTCTCTCCAAAACAAAAATAAAGAAGCGACACAAGAAGCTTGGAAAGAGGCACAGATAAAAGAGGCAATTTTAAAGAGCAGCCAAAAAAATATCTTATCTGTGCTACAAGAAAGTCAAAACAGAATAGTTCAACTTAAAGAATTGGTTAACACCAAATTATTGACCTACAATGTAGCACTAGATAAAGTCCAATTTAAAAAGGCGATAACTGATTTAGAAGAACAAGAAAAAACATTCAAAAATAATCAAGAACAGTTAGTCAAGCAACGACAAGAATTTGCTTTAATCAATCAAAAATCAGAACAGGTAGCGAAACGTATAAAAGAGGAATCGAAAGAGATAGCCCTTGAGGAAAAAGAATTAGAACTACTGCAAACTGCATACAATACCGTATCTGAAAAACGAATCGCTTTATTTGGTGATAAGGACTTAGAAAAAGAAAAAAACACTTTACTTCTACAATTCAATAAATTAGAGGAAAACCTAATTATAGCTACCCAACAAGCACAGGAATCTGAAATTAAATGGAGCACTGCAATAGCTACTCAAAAGACGAATGAAGTAACTATTAAAAAAACTAAAAAAAGTGTAGACGCTATTCAAGGTGGTTTACTTAAAAAGATCATTCAGTACGGATTCACCACTGTAGCCGCACTACAAGAAGCTTTTCTTCCTGCGGCTAAGGTCCAATCTATTGAGGAAAGAAAAGAGCGCCTCCAAAAAGAAAAAGCGGTACAAGAAAAACAGGTAAAAAATATTCAGGTGTCCATTGAGAAGGAAACTAAAAAGCAGTTGACCCAAGAAACACTAGTAGATCTTCAAGAAGTTTTAGTATCAACCGAGGCTAAACATCTAGAAAATGAACAACAAATTGGAAGGCGTAAACAACAATTAGAAGATAATGAACAACGAAAAACGGAAGGGGAAGAACTCCTTCAAAAGATAGATGTACAGAAAAAAGAATTTGACCGATGGGCTAAATTAAATGATTTAATTGGTTCTAGAGATGGTAAAAAATTCCGAGTTTTTGCCCAAGGGCTTACCCTAAAGAAATTGACAGAATTAGCCAATAGGCATTTAATTCAGCTTCATGGTCGATACTTACTTAATAAACCCAACACACAAGATTTAGCCTTAGAAATAATTGATACCTACCAAGCAGATAATTTACGATCCATCAATACCCTTTCTGGCGGAGAAAGTTTTTTAGTTAGTTTATCACTCGCCCTTGGTCTATCTGATTTAGCAGGACGAAACACCCAAATTCAGTCCCTTTTCATTGATGAAGGTTTTGGAACATTAGATGACTCCGCATTGGACTTAGCCATTTCTACTTTAGAAAATCTACAGGCTAGCGGTAAAACCATCGGTGTTATTTCTCACATTAAAGAATTGAAAGAACGTATCGGCACTCAAATCCAAATAGAGAAACAAGGTAGTGGATTTAGTACGGTGTGTATTAGGTAATAGGTAAGAAGTAATAGGTAATAGGTAGCAGCACTTTCTTAGCTATTATTCGCTACCGTACACTTTTGACTATTTGTCGAATATTATAAATATAGGATCATCGAGGTTTGTAATCTCAACAATCTATTACAAATTCTCAACGATCTCCCTGTACCTAATCTGCCCTATTACCTATTAC
>JALZWC010000084.1 GCA_023300255.1 Saprospiraceae bacterium
AGGATACATATGTATCCTATCTCTGGGGCTATCTAGCTGTTGGGAGGGCAAAAATAAGCATATTCCCGATGTAAGTGGAATAACTGTGGATTATAAAATTAATCGCTTTGAGCAAGATCTCTTTGCTATAGATACTAACGATGTTACTGCTTCCATCGCTGCTCTCGAAATAAAATATCCTGAATTCACGCATTTTTACCTCCAAAATATCTTACAAATTAAAAAGCCTTGGGATACTACAGGGGTATATTTGCAACACATTAAGGGATTCATAGGGTTTCCATTTACCCAACAACTATATGATACCACTCAAATTGTATATGGAGACTTCTCTTCTATTGAACAAGAAATCGACCAAGGATTCAAATTTTATAAATACTATTTTCCAGAAAGAGAAGTACCTACTATTTATACATTTATATCAGAGTTTACGTATGGTATTGTTTTTCCTCCTAGCGAAAATGCTATTGGCATTGGATTAGATTTGTTTTTAGGTGCAGACTACCCTTACTATTACTACCCTCCTTTAAACTTGCCTGCTTATATTGCTCGGACTCAAGACAAAGCGCATTTACCCTCTAAAGTATTTCAAGCAGTAGCTGCTGATTTGGCTGGTGAACAAAAAGGTGGTAAATTTATAGACCAAATTGTCCATAATGGAAAGCAATTATATATTCTAGATCACTTATTACCCTATACCCCAGATAGTTTAAAATTAGGCTTTACTGATGCTCAGACGGAATGGTGTCAAGGAAATGAATTGGCTATGTGGGCATTCTTTCTAAAAGAGGAATTATTGTATTCTAACGAGCACAGAAAATTTAAAAGCTTGGTTAGTGATAGTCCACGTGCAAGTGGTATGCCTGAAGAAGCACCTGGTAAAGCAGGTAATTGGATGGGTTGGCAAATAGTTAATTCCTATATGGCTCGATTTCCAGAAACAAGTATTCAAGAATTGATTGATTTAAAAGATGCAGCAGAAATGCTTAATAAATCTCGCTATAAACCTAGAAGATAAAATAGCTCCTAAAAAAATAACTATGTCTGTAATCTCTGTAAAAGGTATTTCTGTTTCTTTCGATAGGAAGAGAGTCTTATCTAATATCTTTCTTGAAATAGAAGCAGGAAAAATATATGGCGTTGTTGGGCCAAATGGGGCCGGCAAATCTACCTTATTTAAAGCAATGTTAGGTTTAGTAGAAATTGATAATGGCAGTGTGACTGTAGAAGGAAAACCAGTGGAGGAAAAAAGAAAAAAAGTTGTTTATGTACCTCAAAAAAACGATGTTGACTGGCAGTTTCCTGCTACAGTATACGATATCGTATTAATGGGGCGCTATCCGCATAAAGGCGTTTTTCAAAAACTTGATAAAAGAGATAATGAAATTGCGATGCATGCCTTAGAAGAAGTCGGGATGACTCCATTCAAAGAGCGTCAGATAGGCGAATTATCTGGTGGGCAACAACAAAGGGTATTTTTGGCAAGAGCTTTATGCCAAGAATCAGATATATTCTTTCTTGATGAGCCATTTGTTGGTGTCGATGTGACTACTGAAGAGAAAATCATTCAAATTCTAAAAAAGTTAGCTGCTGAAGGTAAAACATTATTGGTCGTACATCACGATCTATCGACTGTTGAAAAATATTTCGACAAAGTCATTTTGCTAAATCAGCGCTTGGTGGCCTATGGAGATACCGACATTATATTTAATGAAGAAAATATTGCAAGAGCTTACGGTGGACAGTTACCTATCCTTCACAAAATAGGTAATTTATAGTTTAGATAAGTAATAAGTATAAAGTAGGAGGTATGAAGTAATAAGATATTGAACATCAATTCTTAGAAATCATAACGGTCTACTTTATTTTTGATGTTTCACTAAGTGAAAGAGATAGAATAGGATGAGCCATAATGCGAAGTAATTTTTTCTTCTAAGAATTATTTAAAAACCGCACATAGCCTAGCTACGTAAGGGATTTTAAAGATTTTTTAGAAGGAAAAAGGACGAGTATAATGGTTCAGATTATTTTGACTCTTTCACTAATCATTAAAAGAGTGATATGTCGGGGCTAACATACCACTCTTATAAGGTAGGTTGAAAATACAAATGTAATTGTTATAAATGTTGATGAAAGGATTCATAACATTTTCTCATAGTATGGAGTCTTTATCAAATATAAGTTGAAACAACCCTATTTTCCAAACAATACATTATAAATTTATTTTGATTATTAGTTAAATTTCCAAATAATATACTTTTGTAAGTAAAAAATAAAATATTAAAATAAGATATATTTATATTTTCACAGTAATTCTTAAACACGCTTACTATGAACAATAATTGGAAAGAAGCATTTCATTTCTCTCAAAGAGAAAGGAGAGGTATATTTGTTTTTGTAGCAATCATAGGAATTCTCTTGTGCTTACCTCCTCTATTCGAAGAATATTTTCAGTCTTCTAAGGTAGATTTCTCTAGCTTCAAATCGGCTATTAAAAAATATGAAGCGGATCAATCTTTATCATCCAATACTATTAATCCGAGCCTTTCTTCGCCTTATCCCTTCAATCCCAATATTGCTCCTTTAGAAGATTTACTTACCTCAGGTATTCCTGAACCTATTGCTCAAAGAATAATTAATTATAGAAAAGCTGGTGGATTTTTTTATCGGAAAGAAGACTTAAAAAATATATATGGTTTAGAGGATTCGGTTTATCAGCAGGTTCAAGAATATATTCGTATACCTTCAAAAAAGAAACTTACAAAGAAGAAATATGCTATTAAAAAAGTAGCTACTCCACAGTTAATTAAACCTTTTAGATTCGATCCTAATAAAGTTAGTTTTCAAGAATTAAGTTCTATGAATTTACCTTCCAAGGTTGTTAATCAAATAATTAATTATAGAAGCAAAGGAGGCTCCTTTCAGAAAAAAGAAGATTTAAAAAAAATATATGCATTAAGCACTCAAGACTACCAACAGTTAGCTCCTTTTATCGTCTTGCGAAAACCGCCCTTAGTTACGCCTACCTCCTATCTCGTTCCGACGGCCCAAGCACTTCCTAAGAATACCCAAATTGATATTAACGAAGCTACCATGGAAGAGTGGCAACAGCTAAATGGAATTGGTCCTTATTACGCTAAAATAATTGTTAATTTTCGAGAAAAACTAGGAGGGTTTGCTACAAGAGAGCAGGTGGGAACAACCTATGGATTTCCTGATTCCATCTTTCAAAAAATTAATGCGCATTTAGTCTTATCCCCTCTTACCAATAGCTTGCGGATTAATACCATTTCTATAGAGGAATTGAAAGCACACCCCTATATTAAAAAACATCAAGCTATTGCAATTGTTAATTATAGAAAGAATCATGGAACGTTTGATTCTATTGAAAAATTCAAAAAAGTGAAAGTATTTTCTGGAAAAGATTTGGCAAGGATCGCTCCATACCTATCTTTTGAGTGATCTGTATTGATTAACCAAGGTGAGAAGAATAAGCCATCAGATGAAGTTAGAGTCTTTTATACTACTGGATATTTTCAGAAGTCAGAGATCGTCAATAAATTACTTAGTTGGACAAAATAAAAGACATAGTATATATTTTTTAACC
>JALZWC010000085.1 GCA_023300255.1 Saprospiraceae bacterium
GCCTATGTGTTTAGATAAAATTCTAATTGTGTTCTTCAATTTTGTCCAAGTACTTAGTGTGGCAATAATAAGTTAACAATTTTAAATAGAATTATTTTTTTGCTAGTTTTTCCCTGCCTGCGTGCCTTGGCAGGCAGGTTAAAAAATCCTTTAATAGTCGTTCTATTGAATTACTTTTTTAAGGTAAAATAGCGGAAAAAGAAGCCATTTAAATGTTAAGTTATTATTGTCACACTACTTACATTTCTATTTTGTTATTTTTGTCTAGTTACTTACTAAATACATTTCTACTCTTGCTTCCCTACTTTCTATTCTATTTAAAAAAAATTTCATAATTTCTATTTTTCTACATATGATTTTTCAATCTCTCGTAAATAAAGAAAAGAAGATCTCTATTATAGGATTAGGCTATGTCGGTCTACCTATCGCCTTAGAACTGGCTAAACATTTTAGTGTCATTGGTTTTGATATCAATGAAAAGCGGGTTGATATGATGAAGCAAGGCATTGATCCATCTAAAGAGCTCGATGCTTCCGCTTTTGATAATACGGATATACTTTTCACGGCTAATTTAGAAGATTTAAAACAAGCGCACTTTCATATCATTGCGGTGCCAACCGATATAGACGAACATAAGATTCCGGATCTTGGTCCTCTATTAAAGGCAACGGCATCTGCTGGAAAGATTCTAAAAAAAGGAGATTATGTGATCTTTGAATCAACCGTATATCCAGGCTGTACAGAAGAAGATTGTCTGCCAGTATTAGAAGAGCTTTCTGGATTAAAGTTAGGGGAAGATTTTAAAATTGGTTACTCTCCAGAGCGAATTGTGCCAGGAGATAAAGTACGTACCTTAACAAAAATCCTTAAAATAGTATCTGGGTCAGATGCAGAGGCATTGGAAGAGATCGCTAAGATATATGGTCATATCATCACTGCTGGTATACATAAGGCTCCTTCTATAAAAGTAGCGGAGGCTGCAAAGGTAATTGAGAATACACAAAGAGACATTAATATTTCTCTAATGAATGAATTGGCGATCATTTTTGATAAAATGAATATTGATACCCGTGCTGTCTTAGAGGCGGCTGGAACTAAGTGGAATTTTCATAAATATTTCCCGGGCTTAGTTGGCGGGCATTGTATTAGTGTCGATCCTTTTTATTTGCTGCACAAAGCCAAGCAATTAGGGCATGACCCACAAGTCATTGCTGCTGGTCGTCGAGTGAATGATTATATTCCTCATTTTATAGCCAAACGATTAGTTCAATTATTGATTGAAAATGGTAAAAACCCAGGCGAGAGTAAGGTCTTAGTGATGGGGGTGACCTTCAAAGAAAATGTTTCTGATATAAGGAATTCTAAAGTAATTAACTTGATTAGAGAATTAATGGATTATTCCTTAAATGTTCATTCTATTGATCCGCATGCTTCTCCTAATGAGGTGGCTCATGAATATGGAATATCCTTAGTAGATCAACCAGTAGGTACTTATGATGCTGTTGTGATTGCTGTCGCACACAAGGAATATATGGATATGGATGAAGCTTATTTTAAAAAACTGTCTAATGGTCAACCTATATTATTTGACTTAAAAGGAACGCTGCCTAGTCCTAAGGAAGGAACGATCATCTGGCGATTATAAGCACTCGGACAAAACTAACTAGCATTTTATTTAAAATGCATAGGTACATAGGGCACATAGTATAGAAGTCTATGTGTCCTATGTACCTATGTGGTTAAATAAAATATTCTAATTTTGTCCAAGAATACAGATATAATGAAAACTACACGGAACGAACCTATTCAAATGGTTGACTTAAAAAGTCAATATTTGAAAATTCAATCAGAAATTGATCAATCCATTCAAGAAGTATTAACTTCTTGTCAATTTATAAAAGGACCAAAAGTCAGCAACTTTGAGCGGAATTTAGCAGCTTATCTAGGCGTCAAACAAGTCATCAGCTGTGCAAATGGAACAGATGCCTTGCAACTAGCCATGATGGCCTTAGGCTTGCAAGCTGGAGATGAAGTGATTGTTCCTGCATTTACGTATGTCGCCACCGCCGAGGTGATTGCCCTATTGAAATTGAAGCCAGTGATGGTCGATGTAGATATGGAAGACTTTAATACGACTGCCGCTTATATTTCCAATGCAATTACAAATAAAACAAAGGCCATTGTGCCCGTCCATTTGTTTGGGCAAAGTGCACCAATGGAGCTTATCTTATCGCTCGCTAAAGAACATGGTTTATTTGTAATAGAAGATAATGCACAAGCAATTGGTGCGGATTATACGTTGACCAACGGCCATCAGCAAAAAGTGGGAACGCTTGGGGATATAGGATGTACTTCATTTTTCCCTTCTAAAAATTTAGGCTGCTATGGAGATGGTGGGGCTTTATTTACCAATAACGAAAAACTGGCAACGAAAATAAGAAGTATTGCAAATCATGGTCAATCAAAAAGATACCATCATCAATTCATAGGTGTTAACTCTAGATTGGATGCCTTACAAGCAGCAGTATTGGATATAAAACTAAAATACTTAGATCAGTATAATGCCGCCAGACGGAAAGTAGCTGACCGATACGACGAAGCATTTCAAGAAATCTCACAATTAAAAACACCTTTCCGATCTACTCATTCCACGCATATTTTTCATCAATATACCCTTCAAGCTATCGACTTTGACAGGAACGATTTGATCCAATATTTACAGGATAAAGGAATTCCTGCAATGATCTACTACCCTATTCCATTGTATGAACAAATCGCTTTTGCGCCATTTGTTTCCAAAAAAATGTCCTTACCTAATACGGAAAAACTCTGCCAATCCGTTTTCTCTTTACCGATTCATACGGAAATGGGCCCTAGCACACTATCATATATAATTGAAGGAGTAAAAAGTTATTTTAAGTAAAATAAAGGCAAAGCTTTTAAGGAGAATAGGCACGACACAGAATAGCATCTTATCTAACCACATAGGTACATAGTTCACATAGGTGCGACATAACTATGTGAACTATTTATCTATGTGGTAAAAAAATTACGGTTATAGATTAAAAATTTCAATGAAAAATTTTGCTCTTATTGGTGCAGCAGGTTATGTTGCACCTAGACATATGCAGGCGATACAAGCTACTGACAATCAATTAGTCGCAGCAATGGACAAATTTGATAGTGTGGGTATTTTAGATCGATACTTTCCTAAAACTCATTTCTTTACAGAGTTTGAACGCTTTGATCGACATGTAGATAAACTACGTAGAAAAGGTATGCCTATTGATTACCTAAGCATCTGCACTCCCAATTATTTGCATGATGCACATATTCGTTTTGGCCTACGCAGTCAAGCGGACGTGATTTGTGAAAAACCTTTAGTCTTGAATCCTTGGAATGTAGAAGCTTTAGCAGCCATTGAAAAAGAAACGGAGCATTCCATATTTACGATTCTTCAATTGAGACATCATCCATCCATTATAGCTCTCAAAGACCAAATTAAAAAGGAGCGATCTACTAAAAAATCGAATACAAAAAAGGAAGTCGATTTGACCTACATTACTTCAAGGGGAAACTGGTATCAACAATCATGGAAAGGAAATTCATCAAAATCAGGTGGGATAGCCACTAATATTGGAATCCATTTTTTTGATATGCTATTATGGATATTTGGAAGCGTTCAACAAAATATCGTTCATATCCACCAAGCAGATCAGGCAGCAGGATTTTTAGAATTAGAACACGCAAGAGTCCGCTGGTTTTTAAGTATTAATGCAGAAGATCTACCACCAACGATACAACAACAAGGACAAAGAACCTATCGCTCTATTGCAGTTGATGGCTCCGCGCTCGAATTTAGTAATGGGTTTACAGACTTACATACAGTGAGTTATGCCGAAATTCTTAAAGGTAATGGCTTTCGTATTTCAGACGCACAAGCCACTATTCAGTTAGTCCATGATATCCGAAACAATACACCTATTGGACAACAAGGAGATTATCATCCATTTGCGTTTAGTTAATGATAATTTGGCAAAAGTAATTTCGAATCCTTTAGATCAACAAATTAAGACGCATCAAGATCGATTTGACTTATACATAGAGATATAAAAGAGGTTAAAACAAAATTTAATTATGGAATTTGGTATTATTTAAGATGCATCAAGGTGGAGAGGGCCCGACAAAAATACCGGAGGGATTATTTTTGTCAAGAATTTTTGTTTCTTTTTTTTCACTGAAAAAAGAAAAAGGATATAAGGAACAACGAAACAATAATAAATTATCTAAACATCTAAAGCCAATAAACTAAACTTGTATATTTTGGAGAGCGTAATTTATAAAATTACGCTCTCCAAAAAAAATATGACTATACCAGACTCTTACTACGCTCTCCAACAAAACTCTTCTCCTTATATTTAAAAAGGATATTAAAAGTAGTCAAACTACCATATATTCTAGTCAAGTATTGTTGCAAATTAACCTTCTCTTCATCAGACATATTCTTACTGGAATTGATCCGTTGTTCCATCACCCGTAATCTATCTCGCACCATGACAATCTTATGAAAAAAAGTTTCAATTGGAATCTCTTTAGCTTGTAAGTTAGTATCATCTGGCTTCAGGATCATCGTCCCGCCTTTCCATTTATCAGACATGGCTACTGGCTCTCCAATACCCGACCAAGTCCGCAAAATACGCTTTAAAGATTGTTCCGCAGCAGTAAAAGTTACTTCTTCCTCTGCGGGTAATCCTTCTATCACTTCCCAATCTTTAAAATCTTTGCCAACTATTTTCATCCCATATGTTTGAAAACAAACATCATAGGCCGCAATGTTCAGTCGAGTAATGACACCAAACCCAAAAGCAGGGTGGTTCACCCGAGATCCTACACCTAATAAATCACTCATTAGTTTAGTTTTTTTGTTATAATTTATATAGATTTTCATACGAAATCCCTTATTCGTTTGTTACAGTATTGCAGGAACAACAGTCCGTCAAAAAATAAACTGATGACAAGCTACCTACTTCAATAACTTCAAGTAGAAGACATTGTCCTAATCACTAACCTTTAAGAAGGATTTCCGTACTAAGGAATGGAATAAAAATAAACGCTACATTTTGACTAGTCTTTTTTTCTTTATGCTGCGTTACAAAAATACTCATTATGCTAAGGCATAACTCCGTTTTTTGCGCCTTACCTAAAGAAAAAAATACAGACCCAAATCTATATCGTTTATTTATATTTCATTCCTAAACTATATACTTCTACAAGCATTCATTATTAATCGAAATTCTTTTACCTTTGGAACTTATTTCTTCCAATAATAACCGAATATGGGCCCTATACTTTTAAAGAAAGCGTTTCCACATCTAATAGCAATTGTTATTTTTATCTTACTGAATGTTGTCTATTTCTATCCTCAATTTGAAGGTAAGGTAATATCACAAGGAGATATGGTATCTAGTGCTGGAATGACAAAAGAGATAAAAGATTACAAGAAAGATAGCTCAGATGATATATTCTGGACAAATTCCATGTTTGGAGGAATGCCTTCTTATCAAATTTGGGGAGTTAGTAGCCAAGAAGTACTTGGTAATCTTAATAGTTTATTTCGCTTATTTTTTCCTGCCCCTGCTGGTTTATTTATTTTATTTATGACCTGTACTTATATAGCTTTCTTGGCTTATGGAGTTTCTCCGTGGTTAGCTATTATTGGAGCTGTTCTTTTTGGATTTACTAGTAATAATTTTATTCTTTGGGAAGCAGGACATATTACCAAGCTATATACACTTGCATACAGCAGTTTAGTACTAGCAGGTTTTAATCTAGTTGTATTTAGGAAAAATTATCTTCTGGGGCTGGTGATATTTGCAACAGGACTAGGGTTAAATGTACGGTCTTATCATATACAGATGACCTACTATTTAATGATCGTAATGATAATTTTGTATCTATCAGTATTAGTGGATGCTATACGTAAAAAGTACTTGCCAGATTTAGTTAGAGGGTCGTTGGTTTTATTACTGGGTGTTTTTTTAGCTGTGGGGTCTAATGCAACTAATATTTGGAAAAATTATTCTTATGCAGAAGATACCATGCGTGGGAAACCAATCCTAAAATCAGTAGCTAACACAGAAGCAAATTCAAGTAGTGAAACAGAAGGCCTAGCGTGGGATTATGCCATGCAATGGAGTAATAGCTGGATGGATGTATTCGCTACGGTTATTCCTGGAGTTGTAGGAGGAGGATCAAGGGAAAAAGTAAGTACAGAATCTGCTATTTATAAAGATCTAAAAGGTAAAGGTGCTAATTTAGGTAACAATTTTAAAGCCCCCTTATACTGGGGACAATTACCTTTCACGAGTGGCCCAACCTATTTTGGAGCCGTTGTTTTTTTACTGTTTCTTCTAGGGGCACAATTGGTAAAAACACCTTTAAAATGGTGGCTACTACTCAGTGTTTTACTAACCTTATTACTATCACTGGGAAAGAATTTTTCTATCCTCAATGAATTCTTATTTAATTATCTCCCCCTTTATAGTAAGTTTAGGGCACCTAGTTCTATATTAGGAATAACAGCCTTACTAACGGCTATTATGGCCGTACTTGGACTATCAGAAGTAGTACAGGCTAAGAATAGAGAAACATTGTTGCGTCCTTTATTAATTGCTACAGGGCTTGCCTCCACTTTTTGTCTGTTTTTTTTAATATTAGGTGGGTCAGTTTTTGAATTTGCTAGTGCAGGAGATGCTAGATTACAAAGTAGTGGTTATAGTATTGGTGCTATCATATCTGACCGAAAAAGTCTTATGCAGAGAGATAGTTTAAGGACTTTATTTTTTGTATTAGCTACAGCAGGCTTAATTTACCTTTACATCAAAGATAAATTGAAAATGCCACTCCTAATATTAGGAATTGGATTGTTGGCATTAATAGATCTATGGACTATCGGCAAACGATATTTATCAAGTGAAGATTTTGTGAAGCCAGCAACCATCCAAACTCAAAATTTTAACGCTCGGCAAGCGGATCAACAAATTTTTTCAGCGGAAAATATTAATATTACTAAGAAGGGATTAGATGGTGTAATTATACCTACTACTAATGGATTGGGAAGAGGTGGATATAGGGTATTAGATTTATCAATCAATACTTTTAATTCGGCTAATACTTCTTATTTCCATAATACAATTGGTGGGTATCATGCGGCTAAACTACAACGGTATCAAGATTTAATAGAAAATCATATCAACAAGAATAATTCAAAAGTATTGAATATGCTCAATACTAAATATGTGATTAGCAGAGAGCAGCAAGTTCAAAACAATCCTGGTGCCTTAGGTACGGTTTGGTTCGTTGATAATATTATTAAAGTCAAAACACCTAACGAGGAGTTGGCTACGCTTAATTCTTTCGATCCAAGCAAGGATGCGGTCGTCTTAGACTCAGAATTTAATAACTATATAGGTAATTTTAATCCTACCAAACAAGGTACGATAAAGCAGGATAGCTATCATCCTAATCGTTTAACCTATACTAGTAACAGTACTAGTGAACAATTAGCGGTATTTTCAGAGATTTGGTATGGGCCAGATAAAGGCTGGAAGGTACACATTGATGGAACGGAGGTTCCTCATGTAAGAGCTAATTATGTATTACGAGCATTGCGTATTCCTGCTGGCAATCATCAAATAGAATTTTTCTTTGAGCCCGATACTTATTACAAGGTAGCAAATGTTTCTTATTTTTCTTCTTTACTATTATTGCTTTTACTGTTCCTAGTAATTATTTATTCTATCTATAACTACTTGAAAAATACAGATTTTAAAGAAATGGAAAAGGTGATGGTAAAAAAAGAGTTGATAAAAACAGAAAGTCGTAAGGGAATAAAGAAAAAGGCGGGAAAGAAAGGAAAGAATAAAAGGTAGTTAAGGAAGTATTTAAATACCTTACCCGTTTTAGAATAGAGAAACGGGCTATACATCTATAGTTGAACACAGAGCTTTTTCAACCTAAACTCTTGAAAATCAACGTGCTTTTAATTTGTTGATTTTTAATGACTTACAATCATATAGATCGTCAACTTGAAAAGTGGTAAAATGTTAGAGGATGTTCCTTGTCCAAATCTTATCATCGGATGGCTGCCGCCGTCCGATGAAGGGGTTTCG
>JALZWC010000086.1 GCA_023300255.1 Saprospiraceae bacterium
AGACAGAAACCAGCCCGCTGACGCAGTCGGGTCTATCTGGCTTGCTAGACAGGCGGGAATGACTAACCCAACTTGTAACATTTATTATCTCCTCATTCCCAAGTAAATAAACTGTTTACTATTAAGGTTTAAAAAAAAGTAATATGAGATCAACTACACAAAGCGTATACTATTCATTATTGGCGCTATTAATAATTCTTTTTAGTGTTCCTTTAATAGCACAAGATAAGTCTGAAAAACTAAAAAAAGCTAAACTTACTAAGGTTAGAGGTTTAGTAATTGATAAGGATACTAAAGAACCACTTCCTTTTGTAAATGTGGCTTTTTTGGGAACTACCGTTGGTACAACTACCGATTTTGATGGCAAGTATGAAATTGAAACGCAATGGGGTTCTGAAACAATTGAAGTATCTTATCTTGGCTACATTAGCAAATCAGCAAAAGTAAATTTAGGAGAACGAAACGTAATAGATTTTGAAATAGTATCGGAGTCCTTAAATCTAGACGAAGTTGTTGTAAAAGCTAAAAAGAAACGATACCGGAAAAAGAATAATCCTGCAGTAGAATTGATGCGTAAAGTCATTGCTAAAAAAGGAGATAATAGTTTAGGCAGTAATGATTTTTATGAGTTAAAAAAATACGAGAAGGTCGAACTAGACATCAATAATATTACGGATAAATTTAAGGCTCGAAAAGCTTTTAAAAAATTCCAGTTTATTTTTGATTTCTTAGATACTTCTGAGATAAATGGAAAGCCCTTTTTGCCTATTTTTTTACAGGAAATCTCTTCAGATATTTACTACAGTAAAGCGGCTAACCAAACAAGAGAAGTTCGAAATGCTATCCAAGCGACTAAGTTGGAAGGCTACTTAGATGAAAAATCACTGACGACTATCATGGATTACTTATATGATGAGGTCGATATTTATAAAAATAATGTCATCCTGATGGGGAATCAATTTACCTCTCCCCTAGCCGCCATAGCACCTGATTTTTATCGATTTTATATTTTAGATACTATAGAGTATAATGGAATTCCCGCAGTAGATATGGCTTTTATTCCTAAGATAAAAGGGAATTTTGGCTTCAATGGCAATATGTTAATCTCCTTGGATGATGATTATCAAATACTTAAAGTCGATATGGGGGTCGTGGACGATATTAATCTCAATTTTGTTCAAGATCTAGTAGTGCAACAAGAATTCGAAAAAGGACCTGATGGTAAATATTTACTTGCCAAGGATAAAATAATCGTCGATTATAATATAACAAAAAAAGGGATCGGTTTCTTTGGTAAAAAGACGGTCCATTATACGGATCATATATTTGGTAAAGAAAAAGAGGCTAGTTATTATTCAGGAGCAGAAAATGTAGTGGAAGCAGAAGATGCCTGGGAGGTGAAAGAAGATTATTGGGAAGATAAACGTCCTGAAGAACTAACAGCTCAAGAAGAAGGAGTCTACTTTATGATAGATACACTTCAACAAGTTCCTGCTTTTAAAAGAGCACTTAATTTAGTTTCTTTCTTAACTACAGGCTATACCCCTGTTGGAAAATTTGATGTGGGACCTGTCAGTTCTTTTTATGGTGGTAATTCTGTTGAAGGATTTAGATTGCGTGTTGGTGGTCGAACTAATGTGAATTTTCATCCGAAATTACAGGTAGATAGCTATGTTGCTTATGGGTTCAAAGATAAAAGATGGAAAGGTGCATTAGCTTTTCTTTATTCTTTCAACGAAAACTTTGAAGACAATCCCAAACACTATGTTCGCTTTGGCTTCAACAGGGAAACTCGCTTCCCTGGTTTAGAATTAGAGTTTATCAACGAAGATAATGTCTTTCTTTCTATTAGACGTGGAGAAGCGAATAGAATGCTTCTTTTCGATTCATGGAGAGGAGAATATTTTAGGGAAAATAATAGTAATTTAACTTCTACCTTTACTATAGAGAAATTAAAACAGAGCCCTATAGGTTCTTTGACCTTTAATTTTACAGATGATAATGGCGAACCATCAAGTCTAGATAATATTAAAACAACAGAGGTTGGAGCTGGTTTCCGATTCTCTCCCAATGCAGATTATTTTCAAGGTAAGGTCAATAGATACCCTATATTTAATAAACACCCAATTTTTCAATTGTCTTATCTAGGTGCCTTTGATAATCTATTAGGTAGTACGCATAGTTATCATAAACTTAGATTCGGTATCTTCAAAAGATTCTATCTTTCTTTCTTAGGTTTTACTAATATGGAGTTCGAAGCGGGTAAGATTTTTGGTAATGAAGTTCCTTATGTCTTATTACATATCCCAAGAGCCAACCAATCTTATACCCTACAGAGACGGTCTTTCAATATGATGAACTTCTTAGAGTTTGCTAGTGATAGATATGTTAAATTAAATTTAAGACATTATTTTAATGGCTTTTTCTTCAATAGAATTCCTTTATTGAAGAAATTGAAATTAAGAGAGGTAGTTACCTTTAAGTCTATATTTGGTGGTTTAAGAGATGAAAATGATCCTACTAAAAATCCTAACTTAATTCAATATACAACTACAGCAGATGGTCAGCCAGAAACTTTTAGTTTAAGTGGCACGCCCTATATAGAAGCTAGTGTAGGTGTCTTAAATATTTTTAAAGTACTTCGAATTGATTTAATCAAACGTTTGACTTATTTAGACAATCCGAATGTCCCTAGTCTTTGGGGCTCAAGAGGATTAGGTATTCGAGGACGGGTATATGTGGAGTTTTAAGGATTGTTAGATTGTATGATTGTATGATTGTTTACGTGATGTAAACAATCATACAATCATAAAAAAGCATTCATTATCAACGTCATAAGTCTGACTTCTCACAGTAAAACGGTCTGACTCCTGACTTCTCCCTCTACTCCTCTCTCTCCCAATCCATAGCTCGCTTCACCGCTTTTTGCCAACCTTTATATAATTTCTTTCGCTTCGCAGCAGTCATTTTAGACGTAAAGGTTTTATCTAATTGCCAGCCTTTGGATATTGTTTTTGGTGTCCAAAAACCTACCGCTAGTCCAGCCAAATAAGCAGCACCTAAGGCCGTCGTTTCGATCACTTTTGGTCGCTGAACGGTCGTCTTTAGTATATCCGCTTGGAATTGCATCAATAGGTTATTGGCACAAGCGCCACCATCTACTCTTAATGCCGTCAACGGAACACCTGAGTCTTTTTTCATAGCGTCCAATACATCTTTAGTTTGATAGGCTAAAGATTCTAAAGTAGCTCTGATCAAATGAGACTTATCCGTACCACGGGTCAAACCAAAGATGGCTCCCCTTGCATACATATCCCAATAAGGCGCACCTAATCCTGCGAAAGCAGGTACGACATATACCCCACCAGTATCTTCTACTTTCTCTGCAAAAAATTCCGAATCTGGTGCACTATCTATTATTTTCAATCCATCTCTTAACCACTGAATCGCTGCACCTGCAATAAATACACTCCCTTCTAAAGCATAGGTTACTTTGCCATCAATCCCCCAAGCAATGGTTGTTAGTAGTCCTGCTTTGGATTCAACAGGTGTTTCACCTGTATTCATCAACATAAAGCAACCTGTTCCATAGGTGTTTTTTGCCATCCCTGCCTTATGACAACCTTGTCCAAATAATGCAGCCTGTTGATCTCCTGCCATTCCTGCAACAGGGATTGGTTTGCCAAATAAAGCACCAAGTGATTTTCCGTAAACCATACTAGAGGGTTTTACTTTTGGTAACATCTTGGCTGGAATATCAAAACGCTTTAATACTTCCTTATCCCACTTTAAGGTTTTAATATTAAACAGTAAAGTTCTGGAAGCATTTGAATAATCGGTTACATGGACTTTACCTCCTGTTAAATTCCAAACTAACCAACTGTCCATCGTCCCAAAAAGTAATTCTCCTTTCTCTGCTTTTTTTCTAGCACCAGGTACGTTATCTAATAACCACTTGACCTTAGTTCCAGAAAAATAAGCATCAATTACTAAACCGGTATTCGTTCGGATGTAAGGCTCCCAACCTTCAGCTTTTAATTCATCACAAAAAGGGGCAGTTCGACGATCTTGCCAAACAATAGCATTATGGATCGGTTTTCCTGTTTTCTTATCCCAAATAACGGTAGTCTCTCGCTGGTTAGTAATACCGATTCCAGCGATTTCGCTGGCCGTCACGCCATTATTTGCTAAAACATCTTGTGCTACTTTTAATTGCGTTTGCCAAATCTCCTTCGCATCATGTTCTACCCAAGCAGGTTGCGGGAAAATCTGTGTAAATTCTTGTTGTTCTGTAGCGGCAATATTTCCCTTTTTATCAAAGAGTATTGCTCTACAACTCGTCGTTCCTTGATCTAATGCTAATATATATTTCATATAATATTTAGGTTATTAATATTTTTGTTTAATTTAATAAATTTACTAACTGTTCAGCATCCGTTGGGAATTCTCCCCGACCCTCTCTTAAAAAGAGAGGGAGTCGTCTACGATTAAATATATTCCTTCGTAGACAACATTCTTACCATTTTAAGAGAAGATTGGAATAGGCTCTTGAGCATATACTGAATAGCTAATTTT
Source organism: Saprospiraceae bacterium (assembly GCA_023300255.1). Taxonomy (GTDB): domain Bacteria; phylum Bacteroidota; class Bacteroidia; order Chitinophagales; family Saprospiraceae; genus JAFMDF01. The sequence goes on from JALZWC010000086.1 coordinate 4,576, forward strand.
TCGCAACTGTTCAGCCTCTTCCGACCCTCCCTCTTCAAAAGAAGCATATACTGAGTAATTGTTTTTTTCTACGAAAAAATCTCTGCACCTCTGCACCTGCCTGCGTTCCTTCGAAGGCAGGTTCATTTTTTTCATTGGCAATAGCCAATACTAAACAGTTACTAAATAATTTAATAAAATTCACGTAGCTGTTCAGCATTGGCTAAAGCCAATGTCAGTTTTTTGAACGCAGAGACGCGGAGAAGCAGAGTTTTGGATTTTTTCTGCGAAAAAATCTCTGCACCTCTGCGTCTCTGCGCCTGCCTGCGTTCCTTGGAAAGCAGGTTCAATTTTTTCATTGGCGATAGCCAATACTGAACAGTTACAAATTCATTTCCTTTCCAAAAAAACGACAAGTTTATCTAACTAATTG
>JALZWC010000087.1 GCA_023300255.1 Saprospiraceae bacterium
AATCAGTGCATAGCCTAGCTACGGACTTATTTTTCTGCATTTTTTAGGAGGAAAAAGAACAAGCATAATGGTTCAAGTTATTTTGTTCGTTTCACTTATCTTAAATAATACTAATTATCCTCTTTTTAGGTATTGAAAATACTACTACTAACTATAGAATAAACCTAACTTTACAAATTATCTAATAAAACCTCTTAAACTATACAATGGCATTACTATCCACAGGAAGACTAGCTAATATGATGCTAGATAAGCTAATAAATTTAACTCCTGGTACAAAGAAATTAAAGGACAATGTTATATTAGAACTAGGAAATATAGCCTTTTTGACTAGCAAAAGAGATATAAATGCAGCCTGGGAGGTTGCAAAGAAAAAAGCTGCTAAAAATCATTCTGATATATTCATTTTGGATGGTAGAAAAGTATTATATTGGAATGACGGAAGTGTAAAAATATTAGACAAGAAAATAACTAATGCTAACTTTGAAAAGCTAAATGAGTTGGCAGCGAAAGAGGGTTGTAGTGTCAATTCTATGGTGTCAAAATTAATTATTCTCTATAAAAAGAAGAAATGAAGCTACTCTACTATAACGAACTAAAAACCTCCAAAGTTAAAAGATCTTTTGAAAAAATAAAAAAGCACTTAGAAGTAGGAGATTTTGCAGCTGCACAGGTAAAAAAAATGCCTAATACAGGTGGATATTATCGGGCTAAACTGGATAAAGAAAATCGTTTATTATTCCGATTTGCTACCTACCAAGGAGAATCCTATTTATTGTTATTAGAAATCATTCATCACCATGCGTATGATAAGTCTAAATTTTTAAATGGAGCAGCTATTGACGAGGCAAAGCTAAAGGATATTAAGACGACAGAACAAATCGCAGAAGAAGCCCAACCTCTTGTCTATGTCAATAATAAACGTTCTACTTTTCATTTGTTAGATAAAGTTATCTGTTTTGATAGCGATCAAGATGATATTTATCACTTGCCTACTCCTTTGGTTATTATTGGCTCGGCAGGAAGTGGCAAGACCGCTTTGACGCTGGAAAAAATGAAACAGTTTACTGGACAGGTGGCTTATATTTCGCTATCCTCTTATCTGGTAGAAAATGCTCAACTTATCTATTATGCCAATGGTTACGATAATGAAAAACAAGAAATCGATTTTCTCTCCTTCCAAGAATTTGTAGAGAGTATTCGGATTCCTAAAGGAAAAGAAATTACTTTCAAACGTTTTGAGGCTTGGTATAATCGTTACAAGCAAACGTTTAAATTTAAGGAACCCTATAAAATATTTGAAGAATTTAAAGGCGTATTAACAGGCTCTGTTACCGACAAAATTTATCTGAGCAGAGCGGATTACTTGAACCTCGGTGTCAAGCAATCTATTTTTTTAGCCGAAGAGCGCGAAAAAATATATGATCTATTTGAGAAATACTTGATGTTTTTAAAGGAAGAAAATTTATATGATAGCAATATGGTAGCCTATCAGTATTTGGAATTATGTGAACCCAAATACGATTTTGTGGTAGTGGACGAGGTGCAAGATATTACCAATGTCCAATTGATGCTTTTGTTAAAGTCTTTGTTGACACCTATCAATTTTATTTTAAGTGGTGATTCTAATCAGATCGTACACCCCAATTTTTTCTCTTGGTCAAAGGTGAAAAGTTTATTTTTTACTTCCGATTTGAAAGGGAGTGCGATGCGGATTCTTAAAACTAATTATCGAAATTCCCAAAACATCACTGAACTATCGAATAACTTATTAAAAATTAAAAATGCTCGTTTTGGCTCTATTGATAAAGAGAGTACTTATCTGATAAATACGGTTTCCAGTATCAAAGGAGAGATTAATTTCTTTTTGAATAATGATAAAATCAAAAAGGAACTTAATCAGAAAACACAAGGATCTGCCAAATTCGCTGTCTTGGTAATGAATAACGATGAAAAAGCTAGGGTGCGTAAATTTTTTAAAACACCTTTAGTTTTTTCTATTCAAGAGGCGAAAGGCTTAGAGTACGAAAATATTATTTTAGTAAATTTTATTTCCACCTACGAAAAAGAATTTCGACAGATTACCACAGGCATTACGTCGGAAGATTTATTAGATGAAAATTTAATCTATTCCAGATCAAAAGACAAAAAAAATAAAGAACTAGAAGCGTATAAGTTTTATATCAATTCGCTCTATGTAGCATTCACTAGGGCAGTCAAGAATTTATACATTATTGAAGTCCATAAGAAGCACGATCTTTTGAATTTACTAGGAGTTGTTGAGCCTGTTTCAAAATTAAAACTTAAAACCCAAGAATCGAATGAGGAAGAATGGTTAGAAGAAGCTAGGCGGTTAGAACTACAGGGTAAACTAGAACAGGCGCAACAAATACGTGACCGTTTAAAAGGGGTGCAATATATCAGCCCTGAACAAGCTGCTCAATTAGTGGAAGAAATTTTCTCTGCCGAAAAGCCCAACTTAGAAAGTTGCAAACAATTATTCGGCTATGCAAAATCTAGATTCAAAACCCCGCTTATTAATCGTCTATATCAAGAAGTTGGATATGGTCCTGCCAAGCAATATATGGGGGAATACGAGAAGGCTCAAAAGACCTTTTCCCAGGATTGTAAAAATGGCAGTTTAAAAAATATCAAAAGAACTTGTAATAAATTTGGTATCAATTTTCGAGATCAAGAATTTGGCAGAACGGGACTGATGATAGCTGCCCTACATGATAAACAACAACTTTTAGACTATTTTATTTCCCAAGAAGCTGATATTCGACTAATTGATAATAGTGGAAAAACAGCTCTACAAATGGTTCTATTGGGCTATGATTTGGAGTATTTTAAACTACCTCGCTTAAAACCACTCTACGAGCGATTTCTCACACCTCATATCAAGTGCATCAGTCATCAACGCTTACATAAAATTAGTGTTAAATCTATGGAGTATTTCCTAGTCAATTATGTCATGGCTATTCGAGACGAAGTCATCTCTCTTGATGATCCACCTGCTTTACAAGGCTTACGCATGGATGATTTTATGGATTCTATAGAATGGATGCCTGACGCTATTTTACCGCCCTATCGAAGAAAGCGACAATACGTTAATTCTATTCTTTCCAAAAATGAAATTGATCGAAACGAAAAATATAATCGGCAGTTGTTTAAACGAAAATCTAGGGGGTGCTATAATTTATTTGAAGGGCTAGAGATTGTTTATGAGTGATTGTGATTATTATATTTTTATGTGAAGAGAATTGCCAGTTTTCCAAAAACTGGCAGTTCTAAGTCATTTAGGATAAAGTCTACTATAAGGTGATGTCACTTCCGCTCTTTCTTCGACCCTTGCTTTCGATTATCTTTATGTTTTTTCTTTTTAGGTTTTTTCTTCCTGAATTTCGGAATAACACCACTGCCACTAAGAATAGGCGCAGTATTACTAGGTCTATCAGTCATTATCTTATCCAACAGGGAAGGCTCTTTGGGAGGTGTCACGTAACTAGGTAAGACAGGAAGTGCATCTAAATAGGTTTGGGTTTTTTCATATGCTTCTTCTCTTGTACATTCAGTAGACTCAAGGACTAATTGCTTTTCTTGTTCAAATTCTTCTGCTGAGATATAAGCAGGTTTATGCCAATCGTATAGTGCCTTGTACTTCCAAAGATCTTGATTAGATGTACGAAAAACATCTCTTCTGGCGTATTGATAATATTTCATTAATCGAGAGAATTGTTCCTCATCTACATATTGCTTTTTTAAAAGATAATCAAATATATAAGGGAATGTCCAAATAGCAATAAAGATCCCTTCCTGACTGCCTCTCAAATTGTGCTTAAAATCATTAAGCATTTTGGGGGTGAAACCAAACCAATTCTTTTGGGATGTTGTCTCTTTCTTTTTCCATAAATATTGACGCAAATCAGACCACGTTCTATATAACCAATATACAGGTAGGCCTTGAGTAGTATGCACCTCATAAAGCATATCAACAAATAGCACGGCTAATTTTTCATCCCTATAAGTAGGATTAGTTCTAAATGTGCGATTTTCAATAGCGATATTTAGATTAGGGAGTTTAGAAAATGTATTAACATGTTTAAAATTAATCCTTTCTACGTTTGTCTTGAAAGCTTCCCAATCAACAGATTCACCAGTTTGTATTTGTTTAAAAGCAGCTTCTAAAAAGTCACAATATAAATAGGCTGTATAGTTATAGGATGGGTCTCCAATTAATCGATCTGATTCTGCTAGTGTTTTCCAAACTTTCTCTGCCACTTCTTTAGTGTAGTCTTTAAAATAAGCATCCGTTGAGAGAATATTAAAAACGGATGGAAGGGACAGGTCAATGGCCTCTACATGTTGAGAAATTGTTTCCGAAAATCTAATTTTAACTTTTTCTATATCCTTATAAAAAACAGCATATAAGGTTGGTTCTTCAATTAAATAATTAAAATTCTTTTTGTAGTTAATAGGGCTTTTTTCTCTTACAAAATCGGAAAACTCAATGAGCCGCTCCCATGTGTTTTCTTGTCGCCAAGTATCCGCTATTTCAAAATAAGAATCCATCCAATTATCATCGTAGTCTGGATATGTTTCTAGTAAAAACCTTAAAAAGGCAACTTGTTCTTCAAATTCTAAGGAATCGTAGAAAGCAAAATAGTCTTCATTAGATATCTTTTCATCCCAGACAATGTCTCTATAATTATCTTTGGTAATAGTCATTACTGTTTTTTATTTCCTTTTCTTTTATTCTACAACTAAATTTCCAGTCTTCCGCCGAAACTCCCCCATCACAAATCCAGCCACCACCAAAACAGAAATCACCAAATAAGCAGCTACAAAAATAGTAGCTCCAGAAAATGTGGATTCCAATCCAAACCAGCCATTCATCGTAAATAAAAGCCCCATACCATAAATGGATTTAACCAATTCAAACCAAATCGCATTAGCATCCCGATCCATTAAAGAAGAATAAGAATAGATGAGCATAAAAACAAAAAGACCGTAATAGAATAATTGCGGAAAACCAATAGCACTAAACTGGACGAGCATATGCGTGACAAACACATTCGCTAGTATAAATTGAAACCAAGACCAAGCATGGAGTTGAGGAGAGGCTATGGTGTCATACTTTTCATAAGTGTATGGATCTTCAATAATTTGGATAGGATATTTTTCTATAACATCGGCAGGTCGCCAGCCAGTTGGCATAAACCAAAGTCTACACTTGTCCCAATAGCTGCTGGTGTGCCAAGCATCTTTCATTAAGACCCAAAGATGTTGGAAGTTAATCTTAATTGGATTCCAAGTCTGAGGAGCTTTTAATACACCATATATACATGGCTCTTCTGCTAGTTCTTCTTGAAAAGTACCAAACAACCGATCCCACCAAGGGAATAATTCTCCTAAATTTTTATCTAAATAAATCGTATTAATCGCATGATGTACTCGATGTTGAGAAGGCGTAATAATCAGGTATTCTAAAAAGCCCAATTTTGGAATATGGCGGGTATGGTACCAGAACTGTGCAAATAAATGAATTGGAGCAATAATGCCAATTACTTTAGATGGTACACCTAATAATGCCGCAGGAATTAAGAAAAAAGCACCGATACCAAAGAAATTAGAAATAGTTTGCCGTAAGGCACAGGCCAGATTGAATTCTTCACTACTATGATGTATCACATGGCGATTCCAAAAGTAATTAACAGAATGGTTGAGCCGATGATTCCAATAGCCACCAAAGTCTATCGCTATTAAGGCGACTAGATAAACCAACCAAGTGGCTTCTATTTGCGTCACAGCGATTTTATCCAAGATCCAATCATATCCTACAATGACGATCACTAAGCTTAGTATACTTTTCAAAGTGTTGGTAATACCAGAACTTAAACTGGCAATGGTGTCCATACTTCGGAATGTAAAATCGCTTTTCCACCACCCATACAGGGCTTCTATAAGAATTAGCACCACAAACATGGGAATGGCGTATAATAATACGGCTGCGTAAGCTTCCATTTTTACTGAATTATTTGACAAGTTTATCCAAACACTAAAAGTAGTTGACACTTACTTTAACCCCAACGGGGTGACATATCCTAGCATAGGGCGCAGCCCTATGGATTGAATATTAAGCATTTCATTAAGTCCTGAAGGGGCGACATAGTGAGCAATTACAAGTATATGTCGCCCCTTCAGGGCTTTAATGCTAGTCATTTTAACTTCTCATAGGGTTTTCGCCCTATGCTAGAATATGTCGCCCCGTTGGGGCTGAAAGTGTCAATCAGCTAAATAAGTTTGTCAATTATTTAGATATTTCCTATTTTCTTAGGTAACGAATACCTCCTTTCAACGGTATATAATCAAATATACGAAATACAGCACTATATTTTAAATCGCACTATTTAGATTCAGTCTAAATATGTGTTAATAGGGATAAGGTAGTGACCTAATAAAGCTTACCTATTCCATTAAATACGGAGGTTTTATATCTTTGCGCTGTTTTTCGTATACCCT
>JALZWC010000088.1 GCA_023300255.1 Saprospiraceae bacterium
CAACATAACTCCTATTTACAAAGCAAAAACTAAGACCAAAATAAGCTACCCTAATTTTACGACCTTATTTCATACACGTTCCTAACGCAGGCATCAGCCATTAACCATATCAATTTTAATAAATATTGATTTTGCCAAAGTGTTTTGTATGAAAATTAATTATTTTTCTTACTTTCACTTCCACAAAACTAGTACGTTTATCAGTTTCAGAGAAAAGCCTAACAAGCAAAAGAATCACCTATATCCATGTTTCAAACTACACTTAACCATTTCCTTCAATCTTTTGAATCTCCTTTATTAACCTCTTTCATGCGGTTGATCACCACATTGGGGTATATGGAATTTTTCATACTCTTTCTGCTTCTTTTGACATTTGGAATTGATTATAAAAAAGGATTCCTTCTATTCCAAGTGTTGCTATGGACGGGAGCAGTTACCTTTATTGCTAAGAACTACTTTGCTCTACCTCGTCCTTTTCATGTAGACAGTACGCTACAATTTTTAGATGGACAACTGCCTGACGAAAATACCTTTACTTTTTCCGAAAGAGGTGCTACTAGCTTTTGGGCCCCGCTTCCTGCCGATGTATTGGAAGTAACTAGAAAAGCAGAACATATAGAGTACGGATTTCCTTCAGGGCATTCTAGTATTGCGATTGCATTTTGGGGAACATTACTCTGTCTATTCCGACAAAAATGGGTAAGGGGGGGATGTATAGCTTTAATGGTTTTAATTCCTATCAGTAGGCTTTATTTAGGCGTACACTTTCTCGCAGATGTTTTAAGTGGGATAGCATTGGGTGGACTCTGTTGGTATATTGCCTATCTAAGTATTTTAAAAACTAATAAACGCCAAGCCTTTTTCCAACGGAACCATTATCCAATTGCCTTGAATACTTATAGTTTTTTCCTATTAGTCTTGCCATTAATATTTTTATATTTATTACCTAGTAAGGTATATATTTTACCCGCCTTTATTATAGGATCTGGATTGGGATTTCTATTACTAGGTCAAAAAGGAATTCCATTGAATGAAGGGACTATCGTGCAACGACTAGGAAGGACAGCAATAGGCATACTAGTATTTATGGGGATTGGTTTTATCTTAAAAAAGGTAGCAGAAATCGCAGGTATGGAAGGACAGGTGGTGATTGATTTTTTCAGAAACTTACTTTCAGGCTTAGCTTTATTCTGGCTGGTAGGAGAGTTGGTGATTAAGCTAGGTTGGTATCGGAGAGATAATAAGATTGCCTAATTTAGAATAGAGATTAGAGAAGCGAGAATAGAGACAATTTACGTTTAAAAAATAACGAAATCTCGTCAATTTTTAAACGTAATAACTAAGTCTCTATTCTCTGTTCTCGCTTCTTTTATAATCCTTTCAATATTCGTTGCTTCTGTTGTCCAAAAGTAAAGGCATCTACTAAGGTCATAGACATTACATCTTCTAAATTTCCATAGACCTTTTGATAGTCTATTTGACTTCTTTTAATAACAGCTTTAGCCTCTTCACATCCATACATATGAGTGATCTCACACATAGGCTTTTCATCAGGTAACTGCTTGTAAGTCAAGAAGTAATGCTTTAAACGATTCAGGATAGGTTCAGGAATATCTAATATATCATCCCATTGTCCGTATACTTCATCATTATCCAGGACGGCAATGATTTTATCATCCGCCTCTCCTCCGTCTATCATTCGCATGCCACCAATCGGTTTCGCATGAACTAATATATTACCATGTGTAATTTCTCGCTCTGTTAATACACAGATGTCTAATGGATCATCATCCCCTACAATGCCTGTTCTTCCCGTCTTTTCCATACAATATGCTGCTACCTCGTCTCTACACAATGTTTGAGGTATAAAACCATATAAGGCTGGAACGATATTCGAGAATCGTTGTGGACGATCTATCATAAGGTAACCAGATTTCTTATCTATTTCATACTTTATCGTATCTGATGGAATCACCTCTATGAAGGACGTAACTACCTCTGGTGCATTCTCTCCAATGTCTACTCCATGCCAAGGATGAGATTTATATCTCAAACTGATCATTTTCCATATCTTATCAAATGCCTCTTTTCCCATGTCCATAAGTGCTATTTTTAGTAGAATAGGTATTTTGTTAAAGGGAAGGTCAACTTCGCCTTAAAGGCTTCTAATACGCTATTCAAATTAGTGAATATTGATTGGTCCTGCTATAGAAACCAAAACAAATTAAGGTAGGGGATTTGTTTTGCTCTATTTAGACTCCTATCTATACAAAAAAGGGTCAAATATAGTTTACGTTTTCTAAAAAAAAGGTTACCCTAAAGCTTCATCAAAAAAAATACCTAATGGCTGTGCGGCTATATAATGTACCATACATACTTCTAATAAGTCTTTTTGCAAAATAGCCTCTGGCTTAAACTCCTGAAAGGCGTAATAAGATTTTTTTTGAAGCAATGGTTGGTCTTGCATAAATTCCGCAAATTCCTTTGGTACTCGCTTGTGTTCCTCTCCTTGAATAGGCCCAAATAGCTTCTTAAATTGTGGTTCTTCTATAATTGTCTTAAATCCCTCCATATCAGAAACGATTGCTTCTCGTACTAATTGTACCTGCTTAGGACTAGGCATATAAAATCCCGTATAAATTCTGAAATAATCGACTCCTAGATGTAGGTAAATACCTCCAATCTTATTTCCTTTTCGACCACCGGGCCCTATAGATGCGGCCATTTGCGTTTTGTAGGGTGTTTTATCTTTACTGAAGCGCACATCCTTATAGATTCTAAAAATAGCTTCCTTTTCTGTAATATTGATTCGCGGGTCTACTACGCTAGCTTGGTCTATTAATTCTTTAATGAAAACTTTAAAAGGGGCCTCTACCTTTTCTTTAAATCGTGTTTTATTTGCGTTGAACCACTCTCTATCGTTGTTTAATGTCAGTTCTGAAAGGAACTGTAAGTATTCTTTTGTGAAGTAACTCATAGGTCTATTTTTTTCAAGTGTTGTTTTCATAAAGATACGATTGTAAGATCAAAAGATAATAACTATTCTTTCTTACCTTAGCACTTTTATTTAACTACATAGGTACACAGTATACATAGTTTTTCCTATGTGTACTATGTACCTATCTGGTTAAAGTTTTCGTTCTAAAAAAGTTAATACATAGATAACTATGAAAAGACAATCCTATCAATTAAAGGCAGGAAATATTGGGAATTTAAAGTTAGTTACTTCTGAATTACCCGATCCTATTGGGAATGAAGTAACAGTTGCAGTGAAAGCAGTTGGGCTTAATTTTGCAGACATATTTGCGATGTTTGGCTTATATTCTGCTACGCCTAAAGGCGTCTTTATTCCTGGTTTAGAATATGCTGGAGAAGTGATTAAAATAGGCAAAGACTGTAAAGAATATAAAGTAGGAGATAGGATCATGGGCGTTACTCGTTTTGGCGGGTATACAACGCATTTAAACATGGATGAAGGACATGTATTACCATTGCCTTCTGATTGGAGTTTTGAAGAGGGTGCGGCTTATTTAGTACAAGTATTGACCGCTTTTTATGGTTTAAGAAATTTAGGGGCTATTCGAGAAAACTATACCGTACTGATACATAGTGCTGCGGGTGGCGTCGGTATTCTTGCCAATCGAATTGCCAAAACATTTGGTGCCTATACCATTGGTACGGTCGGTAATGCCGCTAAAGTAGATTTTATCAAAAAAGAGGGGTATGATGCCGCTATCGTCCGAAATAAAAGCACCTTCAAAAAAGACTTAGAAAATGCATTAGATGGCCGAGAATTAAATATCGTCATGGAATGTATTGGTGGTTCTTTTTTTAAAAATGCTTATGAAATTCTTGCTCCAGAGGGAAGGGTTATTTTTTATGGTGCCGCTCGATATGCCTCTCCTGGCAAGCGACCAAATTATTTTAAGGTCTTATATGAACATATCACTCGACCTAGAATTGATCCTCAGTCTATGAGTGAAATTAATAAAGGAATTTTAGGTTTTAACTTGATTTATCTTTATGAACGTGTAGAACTCATGCAAAGTCTACTAATAGAATTGAAGGATTTAGATATAGGCAAACCGCATGTTGGTCATACTTTTACTTTCGATAAATTAAAAGAAGCGATTCAATTATTCCAAACTGGTAAGACTATTGGTAAGGTGGTGGTGACGGTTTAGGGACTAGCTTTAGAGGGCGGAAAAATCATACATCTTACATCAGAAATCATACTTCATATATCCATCATACTTTGAACTAGATGGATATATGAGGTATGAGGTATGAGGTATGAGGTATGAGGTATGAGGTATGAGGTATGATTTACTCTTAACAAAAAAAGGGTAAGCGCGTTAGCACCTACCCAATTGTTTTCTTTTTTGAGAATAATAGCGGTAAGATTTAGTTGATTATTAACCAATCAACTAAATCTTCCAATTAATCATCGAAAGGACAACCCACACAAGGATTTACCTCTACAGAATCATTTGGAGAAGAAATCGTTTCATTTAAGTAATCACAAGAAGTACAGCCAATTACTTTAAATTCTGTTCTTCTGTTCATTTGATGTTCTCTTTCACTACAAGGAATATTATTAGAACAATTGTTAACATTTACATTTTCGCCATACCCAGCGGCAACGACTCTATCTTGTGAAACGCCTCTTTCTACTAACCATCTTACAACTGCTTCCGCTCTACGTTGAGACAATCGGTTATTATATCGGTAAGATCCTCTTGAATCCGTGTGAGATCCAATTTCCACAATTAAATCAGGATTATCATTCAATGTAGTTAACATCCTTTCCAATTCTGGTTCTGCATCTCCTCTGATATAAGATTGATCAAAATCGTAATAAATGTGTAATAAGAAAGTAACTCCACCTTGCGCTGGATCTGTTTTACCAGGTTCAAACACATTAGGGTCAGACCCTACAATATCTCCTTTTTCGTAAACCATACCGTTAATCCCCCCTTCTGCTGGCTCTCCTGTTTGAGAGTCAATCCATAAACCAGTATTTGGATCTTTTACAACTCTAGACATTCCATCCGGGCCAGACATCATTCCATCGTCACCCATTTCTGCACCATCTGCTCCTACACCAGTATTAGTATTAGTGTATGGTTGAAGATTAAGATTTGTTTGAAGCGTAGTAGATCCTGACAAGTCTGTTGTACACTGATTATCTACAGAAGAAGCTAAGTATAAATCCTTAGAAGCTTTTATAGTATAACACTTATCCTTTTGTAATTCAAAAGTGAATTGTCCTGTTGCATCTGTTATTAAAATTTGAGGAGCATCCTCTGTATCATTAGTCAATTCCACCTCTGCACCTTCTAATGGCAAACCAGTTTGTTGATCAAATACAATTCCTTCAATATTAAAGTTAGCTGCACTCTTAAGTGGAATCTTCACTCTTAATACATCTCCTAGAAGCATTTCTTTTGTACAACCTTCTTTTGTACTTTCTAAGTATCCTTCCATAACTGCTCCAAAGTTGCAGCAAGTATTCAATTTCATATCTAAGAGTGCCTTACCGTTAGCGTTCGTTATATAAGTTGCTCCCGTACAGGCATCTGTAATAGTAGCTCCTTCAATTGGTAAATCCGTTGCTTCATCGTAGACAAAAATTTCTACAGGAGCAGCTGTTTTAGTAAAGCTATATATATCATCCCCTCCACTTCCTCCATCTCTATCGGAAGAAAGGTAACCACACATTCCTGTTTCATTAAAGATGATTCCAAAATCATCTGCTATCGTATTTACGGGAAATCCTAAATTGATAGGTGTGTTCCAGTTTCCTTCGCTTTGTTCTTCAATATAAAAAATATCTAAACCTCCTAATCCAATCAATCCATCAGAAGAATAATACACTCTTCCATTGGGACCAGCATAAGGGAAAATTTCGTGTCCTTCTGTATTCACTGTAGCACCTAAATTAATAGGTGGGCTCCATCTGTTTCCTTCCAAATCAGAATAATAAAGATCCATTCCTCCATATCCACCAGGCATATCAGAAGCAAAGAATAATCGATTACCATCTGGATGTAAACTAGGATGTGCTACAGAATACTCATCACTGTTAAAAGGCAAACCTTGAACATCGCTCCATCCGTCACCACCTTTTGATACAGCAGAATAAATTTTTAATTTTCTAGAACCATCATCGGCTTCTCCTTTATAGTTGTTAGCCGTAAAGAAGATTTCACTTTGGTCAGGTTTAAAAGTCACTGCTGCTTCATGAAATTTATCATTTACTTCAGAAGAGAATTTTTTTGGTCGGCCATATTGAAAATTACATTCGCTTTCCCCTTCTTCTCCTCCTCCTCCCGTACTTTTAGCATCTACATAAAAAAGTTCTAAGAAAGGATTACCTGTCCAACTATGTGCTCTTTTAACAGCAGAACCTTTATCTCTTTCGGAAGCGAATACTAATCCATCCTTATAAAAAGCAGGACTAAAGTCATCCATATTGGAATTAATAGAAAGTGGTTTTATTTCGAAGATGTTAGCATTTTTGCTCATTAATTCTTCTTCGAAATTACAGGCTTGCTCCAAGTGATTTCCACGTGAATCGTCCGGAACAGCTTCCACATATTGTGCATACCATTCTCTTGCCAAATCACATTTTCCATTACGTTGGAGCATCATGCCGTAATACAGTTTATGGACGGGCTGTGCTTCTGCCAATCGAACTACCTGACCATACCAATATTCGGCATTGTCAGTATCATTAATTTTGCGGTAAGAATCCGCAAGATAAATTTTTGCTTCTGGATTATCTTCTTTTTCTAAAACAAGGTTATATAATTCTATCGCCTCCATATAGGCCAGGTTGTCATAATACTTTTTAGCTCTTTTTAGTTTTGAACTTTGTGCCGATACGGCGGACATACCTATAAAAAGAACTAATACGGCTAGGAGGGATCTGCGTAGCATTTTGCTGGCTATTTTATTAAGAGGTGTAAACATGATACTTTGTTTTCTCTAGTGTTTCTGCTTATTACAAAGAAATACTGTAATAAGACAAGATGTAATTTTTACTAACTACAAAAATCTTTCCGTTCTAATTACTATTTTCCACTAAGTATCTTTTTGTATAATACTTAGCAAAACTAATTGATATTGAACGACTTATAAACATTTAAGTAATCAGAATTCAGATATTAGACGTTGATAATACGACGTTTCTAATAACGGCGTAGCGTTCTGACGGCGTAGTTTTATTTAATTAAAAATATCTAGGTGTAACTACTCTCGCGACTTCATAATTGAATTGGTAGCCTACCATCATTTCAAAAGAACCAAAGGTTACCGTATTTAAATCATTTAAAGGATAGTCAAAGGCAGCACCAAAACGTAAACCATTTGGTAACAAGTAAGACATCCAAATATCTGCTGAATCATAAGAGCTTCTATCATCAAAGGCTTCTACCGCAGAACGGAAAGAAATACCTACATGAAATTGCTCATAAAACATTAAGGATAAATCTATATCAACTTCTGTTGGCGCACCAACATTTTGAAATTCTTCGTCTTTACTTAATTTAGATAGTAAGCCTACATTTTTCACTAAGATAGAAGGCTTGAATACTAAGTGTTCTCCTCCTAGAGGAAATGCAGCTCCCGCTGCAAAATAATAGTGTCGATATTGCTTCGCAAAAGGAAGTGTATTAATATTTTCCGTTCGCAAATCATGCTCTACTAGCTGTGGCGATGAAGCCCCAACATAGAATGTCTTATTAAAGAATAAGATCCCTGCACCAAAATTTGGTAAAAATTGATTGGAAATTGGTGAGAATGCATCATCGACCGGTTGTTGTAGATTTAGCTGTCCAAAATCTGCTCTCCGATAAGAAAGACCTCCTTGTATGCCTATAGCAAGTGTATTGGTGCCTCCTAAAGGAATCCGATAGGAATAACTAAGATTCGCTCTCGTTTCATTTATTGGACCAATAGCATCATTTACTAAATTTAAACCTACACCTACCTTTTGCTGCTTAAGTGGTGTATGCATTGTCAAAGTTTGTGTCGTCGGAGCTCCATCAATACCTTGCCATTGGTTTCTATATAATACGCCAACATACAAATGGTCATAATATCCTGCATAAGCTGGATTATAGACCAAACTATTAAACATATATTTGGTGAACATCGCATCTTGCTGTGCCTGTAGAGCAATCCCCCCTAAGAGTAAGAATAAGATAAGTGTTAAATTTTTTCTCATATCTACTTTATTTAGTAGTTGTCAGTTTGGTTAAAGTGTTCAAATGTTTTTATTACGAACATTCCCAGCTACATATATTATTAGTTTTTACAATTCATATTCTAATTCAAGAATTGTTCCAAGACGATTATCAATCGCTAGGTGCACTCCATTTTTAGGAATATTTCTTTGAATTTGTTTAAGAATGTATTCTGTAATTAGTTGTAAGTGCTTGGTTGCTAGCGTCAAGCTCTTTTCTATTTTCGTAGCCTTAGCTACGGGAATCAAAAAAGTTGAAGCATCTAGGAATCAATGACTTGCAAATAATACATCAATTCATTTTTAAATAAATTCCTTATAAAAATTCATATATAGTAAAGCTAGAATTCAATCAAATGAATAATTTCTATTCAATTAATATTGTTTATTGGAGGGAACTTATAGTATTTATATTGGCTATTTATAAGTCCAACATAGGCAAAGAAACAGTAGGTTATTATAATATAACTACTAATAATATAAATTGAATAGCGACTAATGGTAAAGTTGCATTTATATCAAATAATCCACCTGGACCACTAACTTCTGAATTTGAGATTAAGATTGAAAGATTAATCATATATAACCTATATGTTGTACTATAGAATTAATATTTTTTCTAAAAGTCTTTTTAATACTGTTAAATATTTTAAATTAAAGTAATGTTAGTTTTTAACTTTTATATATTTAAAAATAAAATAGTATTTTAAAAAGAGTTGAATTTTAGTAAAAGTAGAAGATAAAAACTATTTATATTCTTCTACTTTTAATTTTTCAAAAATTAGCTATTAAATGGATTTGCAAATAATAATGCTAAAGCTACTACTAGACCATAAATTGTTAATGCTTCCATGAATGCTAAACTTAATAATAATGTACCACGAATTTTATTTTCTGCTTCCGGTTGACGAGCAATCCCTTCAACAGCTTGACCAGCCGCGTTACCTTGACCAATACCTGGTCCAATTGCAGCTAATCCAATTGCTAAACCAGCAGCTATAACAGAAGCAGCAGAAATAATAGAATCCATAATGATTTTAAATTGTAAATATATATATAGGTGTATAATTTTTAAAAAATCTAAATTAAATAATTTATAGAAAATTTATTCAAGAGCTTCGGCTATATAAGCAGCAGCTAATGTTGAAAATATTAACGCTTGTACTGAACCTGCAAAAATACCTAAAAGCATAATTGGTAATGGTATTACTAAAGGTACTAATGAGGTTAGTACGGAAATTGTTAATTCATCCGCTAATACATTTCCAAACAATCGAAAACTTAATGAAAGAGGTTTCGTAAAATCTTCTAAAATATTAATAGGTAAAAGAAGTGGAATTGGTTCAATGTATCGTTTAAAATATCCTAAACCTTTTTTACTTAAACCAGCATAAAAGTAAGCAAATGAAGTTAATAAGGCTAAAGCAACTGTTGTATTAATATCATTTGTTGGAGCAGCCAGTTCTCCTTCAGGTAATTCAATTAATTTCCAAGGAATAACGGCACCAGCCCAATTACAACCGAAAATAAATAAGAATAAAGTTCCAATAAATGGAATCCATTCTTTATAAAAACTTTCTCCTAATTGATCTCTTGCAATATCTGTTACAAAATCAACGGCTGATTCCATAAAATTTTGCCAACCATGGGGAATTCGATCAGCATTTGCAGTACCTAAAATTGAAAATACCAGTAAAATTAATAATACAAACCAGATAACAACTAGAACTTGTCCATGTACTAAAAATCCAGCAATATTCCAATAAAAATGTTTTCCAACTTCTGCCTCCGCTAATAATGTAAACATATTCGAATAAAAAATTTCTGGGTACATAAAATTTAACTACTTAGTAAATTACCCAATATTAAAAAATATACAGGAACAAAATTTAATATAAATTGTTAAGTATTAATTTTAGGTTTAAATTTATAAAAAAGCTCTTTTAATATTGATGACGTTCTTTTTCTCAAGACTGGAATTATTAAATTAGGATTTCAACTTCAGAATCAAGG
>JALZWC010000089.1 GCA_023300255.1 Saprospiraceae bacterium
AAAGAACCGTAGCCCAGCTATGCTTAGTTTTTCAGAATTCCTTAGAGTAAAAAATGACTAGCTTAAAACGACCAATTTATTCTCACTTTTTGCCTAACACGCCCCACTTAGTAACGACAAAAGTAACTTAAAAATCTAGGGTTTATTATTTCATAATCACTTAGAAACTAATTGAACATAAATCAAAATAAAGAGCATTGAAAATAAAAAACTAGCAAAGGTCCTCAATAATATTTGTCCTGCATAAACAGGAGAAAACAATAAGAAAGAAAAATAGAACAATAAATGAAGGAATACTAAGCTTCCTGCATATTTTAAAAACCAAGCATAACCATACTTTGCAGGTATTAATTGATACCCTATATTATAGCCCCCACGAGGTGTTAATTGATTTAATATAATCGGTCTGATAAAACCAATTGCGGTACAAGTAGCTGCATGAACCCCCGGAGAATCGTAAAAAAAATCAATGATAATACCCAATAAAAAACCAGCGAATATTAAAAGATTTCTAGGCGTATTCATTGGCAATAATACCAACACAACTGGGTAGAATATTAAGGAAATGTAATTGAAGGAAGCACCACCTACATCGATTCTTCTCAATACAAGGACTTGTATTAAAATAAAGATTACTGCTCGAATAACATTTTTTATAATAGGATTATTCATCTTCGCTTTCTACTACTAACTGTTTCTGACGACTAGTATTATCAATAATATAGACATGCTTTTCGGTATGAAGATTATTAATCAATGCTATTGTAATATTATAAAAGTAATCACTTTTTGATAGGCTCTTTTCTTTAACAGTACCTATCATTACTCCTTCTGGAAAGTGGTTAGAATATTCACTAGTGACAATAGTATCTCCAACTTCAATAAGTTCATGCCTTGAATAAGCTTCTAATTTGGCAAATCTATAGTCAGGGCCATTCCATTTTAAGGTACCAAAAGCATTTGTTCTTTTATTGGCAGCTACAATGGAGGATTGTCTATGAAGAATGGTCAATACTCTAGAAAAATCTTCACTTGAAGACTTCACAATGCCTATAATTCCAGTCTTACCTATCACTCCCATATCTGGCTGAATGCCATGCTTCCGACCTCTATTAAGAGTGAAATAATTATCTAATACATTAATAGATTTGCTTGTAATTTTAGCAGGAATTAATAAGTATTGCTGATTAGCAATTGCTAAACTGTCTATATTTGAAGGAGAAATTTTCTGTAGATTATATAACTTTTCTTTCAGCTTAGCATTCTCTGTAGCTAGTTTAAATGCCTCTTCTCTTAAGTTAAAATAATCGGTCCAAGTATCAAAAGTATTCGTTATATTTCCTGTTAAAATACTACTAGAATTAAGCCAAATGTCCCGTTGACTACCGTTATAACGTACTATTAAAAATAAACAGAGTATCTCTAATAATAGAAACACGAAGAAATGATTGTATCGTAAAAATAGGAGAATCAAATTTTGCATATGCCTCGCGGAATAGGTTCTTCAGTCTGAGGTATCATTTTATAAGTGTATAAAATATAGGATTTTATACACTAATGATTGTTTTGTAAACTATTTGTTATTAATTTATTTAAAAGGAATTTGATAGCATAACCATCAAGAAATCTAGACAGTTGCTAGACAGATTTTCTATCAATCAAAAAGGAATAAGTATCTGAATTTTTTAAGGCCTTACTTGTTCCTCTCACTACAGCCCTTAGGGGATCTTCTGCTATATGTACAGGTAACTTTGTTTTCTGGCTAATTCTTTTATCTAAACCTCTTAGTAGCGCGCCCCCACCTGTCAAGTAGAGTCCTGTACCATATATATCAGAAGCTAATTCTGGTGGAGTAGATTCTAATGCTTTCAAAACAGCCTCTTCTATTTTTAATATAGACTTATCTAAACAGTGTGCTACCTCTTGATAGCTAACCATTATTTGTTTTGGAATACCCGTCATTAAATCACGGCCATTCACTGCATAATCTGGCGGCGGATTCTCTAATTCTTGTAAAGCAGAACCAGCATGAATTTTAATTTGCTCCGCAGTTCTTTCTCCAATAAGTATATTATGCTGCCGCTTCATATAATTCATAATATCTGTAGTCAATTCGTCCCCAGCGATTCGAATAGATTGATCACAAACAATTCCAGAAAGTGCGATAACAGCAATTTCTGTCGTTCCACCACCTATATCAATAATCATATTACCGATAGGTTCTTCTACATCTAGTCCAATACCTAAAGCCGCAGCCATTGGTTCATGAATTAAATAAGTCTCTTTAGAATCAACATGGTCTGCCGAATCAAAAACAGCTCTTTTTTCTACTTCTGTAATACCAGAAGGAATACAAATAACCATTTTCATATGAGAGAAGAACTTCCTCCTAGTACCTATCATATTTATTAGGCCCTCTATCATACTCTCTGCAGCTTGAAAATCTGCAATTACACCATCTTTTAAAGGCCGTATTGTTTTTATATTTTCATGTGTCTTTTCATGCATTTGCATTGCCTTGCTACCTACGGCAATCGTTTCCCCCGTTTTTCTGTTGATAGCAACTATAGATGGCTCGTCTACAACAATTTCTCCATTGCTAATAATTAACGTATTAGCAGTACCAAGATCAATTGCCAATTCTTGCCTAAAAAAATTAAACATTCCCATTGTCGTATATATATGTATGCTTAGAAGCTACTTAAGAATGTATTGATGTATTAATTCATTCTTAAGCAATTTCTTAGTAAGTAGGTCTTTTTTTAGATAACTGAAATCATTCCTTATCGACTCATTTCGGCCCTATTTGAATAATTCGCAAAGTTATCGAATTATTACTACAAATTTAGACTAGATTTACAATAGTAATAAAGTTGGCTAAATTTGACAAAAAACGGCTATTTATGCCGTTTTTATTAAGGTCTTTCTTTTTTTTACGAACAGTATACAAATAGATTCCAGTTTTTGTCAAAAAAATTATCCTATACATTAGATTTATACGTATGAAGCTATTTTTTTCAGAAAATCAACCAGATTACAGTACCTATACCTTTAATTATGCAATTTATTGCGTAAAAGAGCAACAAACAGAGCTGCCTGCTATATATGAACAGGGATTTCTACCTTATACAGGCAATTTAGCTATTGAAAAAGATATTTTTTATCTAGCTCGAAGCCTACGAGTAGATCTAGAAAGATTCGTAGATAGTTCAGAGAATAGAAGAGTTGCTAGAAAAGCTGCTCCGCTCAATATTTCTCTAAAAGTGGAGAGAAAGCAAGATTTCGATTTAAAAGATCCAGCTTTCATTGACTTTTGCATGTCTTATGCATCAGATAGGTTCTCTGGCAATGCAATGACGCTAGATCGCTTACATTATGTATTCGGAAAAGAAACAGGTAGTCATATCCTTACGTTTCATGAAGAAGATAAAGTTTATGGATATGTATTTGCTGCTATTGAAGGGAATATGCTGCATTATTGGTTTGCTTTTTTTGATCAAGCCTATCTAAAATCTCATTCTCTAGGTAAGTATATGATGTGGCAAACAATTACATGGGCAAAAGAAGAAGGTTTGGATCATGTCTATTTAGGAACTTGCTATGGTAAGCACTCTCTATACAAAGTCAGAGATCATAAAGGACTAGCTTTTTTTGATGGATCCTGCTGGAACCAAGACATTCCTACCATAAAAAATCTTTGCAGCACAGACTCTGAGTCCATCGATAAGGATCGCTTTAAACTAATATCTGAACCAAATTTATTTATAGAAAAATTGTAGCTCTATTAGACTTGTTCATAAATAATAATTGAGTATATGAAAATTAGATTTTTTCATATACCAACTTGTTATTTGTGAACAAGTCTATTATAAACAACGAAATATCATGGTCCGAAAAATGCTTTTTTTCTTTTGTTCTCTTCTATTAATTTCTACGATCCAAGCACAATCCTTTGCATGGGGTATTAAAGGTGGCTTAACTACTGGCTACCAAAAATGGGACAATACGCCTCAGGGCTTATTGTTTAAATATCACGGCATCTTGTATATAGAGTCTCTTCCTGCTGGTAACGATTTTGCCTTATTTGCTCAGGCAGGCTACCATATTAAAGGAAGCGCATTGAGAAACCAACAAGCTAATCTAGGATCGGGAGGGGTATTTCGGCCTCCTGCTCAAGAGTTTCTATTTAGAAATGCATCGATAACAGCAGGTGCAAAACAGAAATTTGATTTTAATAACGTCTCTAAAACATTTTATTCTTTCGGTGTACGTCTAGATTATACAATTAATACTAATTTAGATAGCTTTAGGGAAAACGGATTAGTCAGTTTTTTTCCTGCTGATCCTTTCGTGAGAAAAATTAATTATGGCGTGTATTTAGGTGGTGGATTAGAGTTTGCTTTAAGCGATTTAGTAGGGGCAGTAGTTGAATTGAGTATCAGTCCTGATTTTTCATTTCAATATCAACAACCTGGAGGATTACAAGTGACCAATCCTTTTAATTTTCAAAATATCACGCTCCCAGAAAGAAAAATCACAAATATTGCTTTAGAATTAACAGTAGGATTTAGATTGTTAAGAATTGTCGAGTATATCGATTAATTAGGAGATACAGAGTGCAATATGAAATAATAGAACACAGAGGCACAGAGTTTAACACAGAATTGTATTTACAATGATTCGTGGTGAATTTTGGCATAAAAAGTTATAAAGGACCATACTACTATACATGTGAACTAGAACAGAGAGCAGAGAATAGAGAGTAGAGACAGATTTCGTTTACAAACAACGAAATTTGGTCATTTTTAAGCG
>JALZWC010000090.1 GCA_023300255.1 Saprospiraceae bacterium
CTTTTTGCCTTAATGTTCTTCGTATCTTAGAGGTAAGAAGTGTCAACTACTTTTGTGATTGGATAAACTTGCCCAATATCTTAAAAAAGAAATTGTCAAAGCCGCCTCACGACCTACAAAAATCAGTGGTATCGGTGTAGCTACGAAGTAGCTCAGCGTTGAATTATGTCTATTCTGCCTTCAAATCCTTCCCTTGTAACTCATCTGTAACTCCCCTTTCTCATCTTTGTAGTATCATTTAAAATAATAACCTTTATTATGGCAACTACCAAGAAAAATAAATCTTTAAAAGATACAGTAAAAACACTAGCAACAAAAGCTACTAAATTCAATCCAGAAGTATTGAAAACCTCTGAAAAACTGGTGGATAGCACTTTAGTTACTGGGGAGAAAGTACAAGATCTAATGGAAAAAGCACTTCACAATGGTGTAGCTATTTTGGGGAAACAACAAGATCTAACATTAGATACTATTGAATCTATTGTTGGTCAATACAGAAATACCAATGATCGTTTTAAAAAATTAATCGGTTGGAACAAAAAAGAATTTATCATTCAACTCCCACTTAAAAAACAAACGCAAAAAGCATTTGCTACGGCGAAAAAAATGGTAAAAAACGTAGTCGATAATACAGAGACTTTACTACCTAAAATACCTGCAAAGAATACTAGCAAGGTTAAATCTAGTAAGATAGAAGTAGTTAAACTAGTAAAAGCAAGTAGGGCAACTAAAGTATACAAAAGAAAAAAAACTACGGTAAAAAAGGATCTAACAATCATAGAAGGTATTGGGCCAAAAATCGCTAATATTCTTCAAAAGGCGGGTATTAAATCTTTCGAACAATTAGCAAAGGCAGATATTATAACGCTGCAAACTATTTTAGCAAATGCAGGTAATAGATATAAGATCCATGATCCTTCCAACTGGGCGCAGCAAGCAGAGTTAGCAGTAGCAGGAAAATGGGAAGTTTTAGCTGTTTGGAAAAAGAGACTTAAAGGAGGAAAAACGACGACGACTTCAAGAGTAGTAATTCTGTAACTCATTTGTAACAAGCTATATCTATCTTTGTATTGTATACGATTACCGAGTTATTTAAAAATTAGTGTAATCGAAATAATTAATTTTAATTTCTTTCAAATAATATAAAATGGCGACTAAGAAAAATAAGAAATCATTGGTTCAACAGAACATGAAGAAGATTTCAAATACGGCTAAATATATCAATACCCAAGTAGTCGGTACAGTTGAAGAACTAATAGAAGATGCTAAGTTCAACAGTAAGGAAGCAAGAAACATAACTTCTTCTTCTGTAAAAGAATTACAGTTTAGAAATAGCTTTGGTAAAGTAATGGCTACTTCAAAAAAAGTAAATACTCGAGTAGTAAAAACAGCTAAAGAAGTAGTAGGGGATGTAGTAACGACTACAAAGAAAAATATTCAAAGTATTGATATTAAAGAGAATATAGAGCAAATTAAGACTACAGCAATTAAAGCTAATGACTTTGCTTTAACGACTACTGAAAGTATCGTGAGTTCAGCTGTAAAGAATGGTATGCAATTACAAAACATTACAGATAAAGCGGTAAAAGGTGGTTTAAATATTGCAGCTCGACAACAAGATATAGTCTTCAATACACTAGAAACTGTTAAAGGACAAATCCTTCAATCAGCAAATAGACTTCAAACTATTTTTAGTAAGAATTAAAGGCAACTGTAACAAGAAGATACAAGTTTGAGGGGAGGCTATTATGGTCTTCCCTCCTTTTGTTTCCAATCCAATTAAAAAAAGTAAATTAAATATTAAAGTAATGGCTAAGAAAAAAAGCATTAATAACAGAAAAGAATCTGCAAAGAAAGTAGCTGCTAATCTAGATCAAAATATACTTAAAGCCTCTGAGGCAATTCTTACAGTGTCTATGGAAGTTGGAAAAAAATGGCACAACTTGATCAAACAGACTATTACGGTAACAGAGCCAATGAGAGAAAAACAAATTGATATGTTTTTTGATACAACAGAAGCTGTAGTTACTCAAGTAGAGGAAGGGGCAGAAAAATTCAAAGACCTTTTAGGTATTGAAGAGCCTATCGGTGATATTGTTAAAAAGAGATTTAATACAGAAAGAATTAGTACGAAATTGCAAAAGAATGCTAGTAAGCTAGTTTCGATAGTTACGGCAACTGGTTTGAAAGAAAAAATCGAACAAGGAGCAATTAAATTAAAGATGGAAGTCTCTGAACGTTTTAATATAGCAGAAGGGAAAGTCACTAGAAAGGCGCCGAAAAAGACAAAGGCGAAAGCAAAGGCAAAAAAAGCGACTACGAAGGTAGCAAAACCAACAGTTAAAAAATCTAGAAAAGCTGTCGCTAAAAAATCTACTTCGAAAAAGGTTGTAACTAAAAAAGTAGTAGCTAAAAAGGCAAGTTCCGTAAAAGATGATTTAACAAAGATTTACGGCATTGGCCCTAAAATGGAAAAAATCCTTAACGCAAGAGGCTACCTAACTTATAATGATTTAAAGGCTGTGACCGCTAAGGACTTACAGGCGATTATCAATAATTCAGGTGGAGCGTATAAGTCTTACAAAGCAGGAAAATGGATTAAACAAGCTTCGGTTGCTAGCAAAGGAGATTTAAAAAAATTAACGGAGTGGATTAATGATAATGTTAAGAAGTAAGTATATAGGTATAAAGTATGAGGTAGGAAGGAATAAGACGTTGACTACCAATACTAAATAGGAAAGGGCTTGGAGGATAATCCTTCAAGCCCTTTTTGTTTATGTAGATTGTTCTAAAAGAATCGTATTAATATTAACCGCCACAGATGTAGAAGTTATTTTTTAGTCGTTGCTAAGAGATGGATATAGAAATAAATCTTCCAATACACTACCTGCCTTAAAATGTTGCCAATCTTCACTAGCATATAATAATCGATCGGCTATAATATGTAAAACAGAAGGATTGACACCCAAACCTAAATGACTTCCTCGTACCTGAATATTTTGATGAATAGGACCTTCTTCCTTCTCCATGCAGTATGCCCATGGAACCACGCCATCTTCTTTACTATAGATAGCTGTAGTGGGAACAGGAGCAGGATTTGGTAGATCTGCTATTAACTCAGGATCAATATCTTCGACTTTTTGTCCTCCAGAAGCGTAAGTATACAACCAAGTCGCATTATTTCGCTTTACAACGGATCGAAAAGGGGAACCAAGTGTAATTACTTGTCTAATAATATTCGGCCGTTTCTTAGCAATTTCTCTGGCAAAAACACCTCCTAAACTCCATCCTATCAAACTGACTCTCGAACCATGCTTCGCATATAGCTCATCTACTAAAGTCAACAATTGATCTTGGTATTCTATTTTTCCATAATTTCTTCCAAGGCCCCAATCATAAGCCGTATATCCTTGGTGATCCAAAAAATTTCTTAATGGAGCAGTAGCACGTTTACTAGACATAAATCCAGGTAAAACAACAATAGGATGTCCATCACCATTTGTTTTACCATAAAATTTTCGAAAAGGCAAAGATATGCCCAATTCTGTCATCGCTCTACCAGCCTCTGTAATTGCCCAAAATAGGGCAGGTTTTTGTCCCAATTGCTTCGTTGCTGTCATATAATATTGTTGTACTTTATAAGTTTTGTTTTTATCAAAGAGTCTCAAAGTAATAGTAACTACTCAGGAGTCAAGTGAAGCCGTGTTAACTAGGAATTTTCATTTTCTTGAGCATAGAAAATATTCTTTGCAATAAGGCAAAGAGTAAGAATAAATTAGCCATTTTAACCTGCCCAGCAAGCCCGTCCGCTTTGCGGTCTGTCTAAAGCCAGATAGATTCACTTGCTCTG
>JALZWC010000091.1 GCA_023300255.1 Saprospiraceae bacterium
AGGAGCTATGTTGATATAGAGACTGTTTACAAAGTAAAAAATAAGGACAAAAGAAGCAGCCTAAATTACGAAGTTATTTTGCACACGTTCCTTAGTAGTCCATTATGGAATTAGTAACGATGAAATAATAAGTGTTGCATTTTAAAGCGCAAGCAGACTCCTTTTCTTTTCGTAGTCATACATTAAGGGAATAGAAAAGAGAAGTAACTAGGAATCAATGACTTGCAAAAGATATCTTAATTCATTGCTAAATAACCTAAATACCTAATTCTAGCAACATATACCCTAATACTAGTAAATTTATAACGAATAATTTCTTTATCTACAATAATAATCTTAAATTTATTTAGACTTACGAATTTATAACGAAAAATTAGCGACAAATAAATGTTATTTATAATAATTTATGATAAATAATATTTATTTTAGCGTAACCTAACAATATATTTAACAAAAAACAAATATGTTTTTTTTCTATAAATAATTGTATTGATGATTGATTTAAAATTTATCTGCAATACAATGATCTTTTTCCTCCATTTATTATAAGAAGTGCGAACAGAGTTATATACTAAAAATAAATATCTAAAAAGGATACACAAATACATTTTTTTTCTTGTAAAAAATCGTCAACTTTGTAGTCCTCCTAATAATACGAAGAGCAATTTCATCCAACCTAAAGATTTATTGCTTACAGTTTTTAGGCAATTCTAATTTCATATCATCCTACACTCTTATATAGTGTTAAGAGCGTTACGATTTTTTAAGTACAAAATCATATTTAATCGAAAACATACCGACTTAATAGGGTGTATCTCTATGTCGCAATTATACTATACTACTACTTGAGAAAGGCTATTACAAATTAAAGCTTCCGCAGAGGCGCAATCAATCTGAAGAATGTCAAGAGATCACACAGCCGTATGGGACAGTTGTCTGCAGATTATTCGCAGAAACGTAAACGTCCAGAGTTTTAAGACCTGGTTTGAGCCAATCAGACCAGTGCGGTTAGCAAATGAAGCACTAACGATTCAAGTTCCGAACAAATTCTTTTATGAATGGTTGGAGGAACACTATGTACATTTACTGAAAAGAACAATTCGGCAGGAGTTAGGAGACACTGGTCGCTTAGAGTACCAAATTTTAATGGGTAAATTAAATGCTCAAAGAAATTCAATGGCACCAAGAGTGAAAAAAAACGCCACTAACCTTGAACCGGGTGAAGTTTCAGGATCACAAATTAAGAATCCATTTGTTATCCCAGGGATTAAGAAACTGAAAATTGATTCACAGCTTAATCCAAATTACTTATTTGAAAATTACATTGAAGGGGACTGTAATCGATTGGCTCGATCTGCAGGCCAAGCTATCGCTAAGAACCCAGGCGGTACTGCTTTCAATCCATTAGTTATTTTCGGCGATGTGGGTCTTGGTAAAACTCACTTAGCTCAGGGTATCGGAAATGAAGTACTAAAACGATTTAATGACAAAACGGTTTTGTACGTCTCTTCTGAGAAATTCACTAACCAAATCATTCAATCCATTAAAAACAATGCGGTTAATGATTTTGTTAATTTTTACCAATTAGTTGATGTATTGATTGTAGACGATATTCAATTTCTAGAGAACAAGCAAAAAACTCAAGAAATTTTCTTTCACATTTTCAATCAATTACATCAAAACGGAAAACAGATTATTCTAACTTCCGATCGACCTCCAAAAGATATGAATGGGATGGAGGAAAGACTCATCTCTCGTTTTAAGTGGGGATTGTCTGCGGACATTCAAGCACCTGATTTAGAAACTAGAATGGCTATTCTAGAATCTAAGATGTCTGATGAAGGTATCGAATTACCATCTGATGTTGTAGAATTTATTTGCTACAATATCAAAACCAGTATTAGAGAACTGGAAGGAGTTCTTATTTCTTTAGTCGCTCAATCTGCCTTGAATAGAAGAGAAATTGATATTTCTCTTACAAAGGATGTTATCAAGAATTTTGTAACACAGATTAGTAAAGAAATTACTGTTGAGTTTATTCAAACTTTAGTCGCAGAGCACTTTAGTGTTCCTGTTGAAAAGCTGAAAGGTCAAACTAGAAAACGTTCTATCGTTATTGCAAGACAATTATCTATGTTTCTCGCAAAGAAACTAACCGATAAATCTTTAAAAGCAATAGGCGCAAACTTCGGAGGTAGAGATCACAGCACCGTTATTTATTCGTGTAAAGCAGTACAAGATTTATTAGACACCGATATCGTTTTTAAAGATACAGTGTCTGAATTGGAAAAAAAGATCCAACTAAGTTTAAGTGACCGTTAAAGGTCCAACTAGAAAAACAAAACATCAATACTAATTAAAGAAACTATTTAAAAGGTCTTCTCTCTAAGAGAAGGCCTTTTATTATTTAAGAAACTAATAGGTTCGGTATCTTGGCTCGATATTTTCGCCACTTTCTCTAATTGGTCATACCTGTATGAATAAAATGGCAAAGTCTATATCATCAAAGAGTTGGCTTTTAATGACCCTAATTCTACTTTAGTATTTCTCATCGGACCACGCTAGTGGAATGTCGTCAACTTAATGCTTTAAGAACTAAATATCTATACTATTGTCAGGGGTTATACTACTATACATGTGAATACTATACATGTGAACTAGAGCAGAGAGCAGAGAATAAAGACAGATTTCGTTTACAAACAACGAAATTTGGTCATTTCCTGCCTGCGTGCCTTTGCTATGGTATATACATAAGTATTAGCAGTAGCGTAATAAAACGACGTCTAAAGTAGACGTAGTTAGGAATGTGTATGGAATAAGTTCGTAATTTAGGGTAGCTTATTTTGTTCTTAGTTTTTGCTTTAATGAAGGATAATTGTTGATACTTTGACTGA
>JALZWC010000092.1 GCA_023300255.1 Saprospiraceae bacterium
GAGGTCCTAGAGGTAGAGATGATAGAAGACCTTCTAGAGGTAGAGATGATAGAAAGGGACCTAGAAGTAGAGACGATAAAAAAGAACCTAGGGGTAGAGATGATAAAAAAGAACCTAGAGGTAGAGATGATAGAAAAGAATCTAGAGGTAGAGACGATAGAAAGGAATCTAGAGGTAGAGATGATAGAAAGGAATCTAGAGGTAGAGATGATAGAAAAGAATCTAGAGGTAGAGATGATAGAAAAGAACCTAGAGGTAGAGATGATAGAAAAGAACCTAGAGGTAGAGATGATAGAAAAGAACCTAGAGGTAGAGACGATAGAAAAGAATCTAGAGGTAGTAGAGGTAGAGATGATAAAAAAGAATCTCGTGGTAGAGACGATAGAAAAGATGCAAGACCAGAAAGAAAAGGTCCACGAAGAGATAATCGTAAACCAAGAGAAGAAAGTACTTCAAAAGAACAAAATAAATCTAGAGATAAAGAAAGCCCAAAGGGGAATGGAAAAGAAGGCAGTAAGCCAAATGATAGAAGTAGAGGGCGAGGACGAAATCCAAGAGGAAAAAGAAGACCAGATAGACCAAATCAGGATAACGCTAATAATAAAGGAGATGCTCCTGGTGGAGGTGGAGAAAAAGTATAGAAAAATTCATTTAGCAACCAATAATATTTTAAACTATGGCTAGTATAAAAGACAACTTAGACGGTAAGGCGAATGAGATCAAGCAAGGGCTTACAGACAAAACAAGCGGAATTCAAAAAGGAATAGCGGATACCACTAAAGGAATCAAAGATGGTTACGAAGACAAAAAGAAAGCTATTGCAGAAGATATTGCTCAAACGAAGCAAAAAATTGGGACGTCTATAGATACTGGTAAGCGAGTAGTTACTTCTTTTGTTAAGAAGCTATTCATTGCAGCTTTCGTATTGGCGATACTGGCTGGAATTGGGTATTACTTATTTGCAAGTATGACCTATAGTGACGGGAGTCGAACGGGACAGTTGATAAAGATTTCTGAAAAAGGCTACGTCTTTAAAACCTTTGAAGGTTCCCTGAGTTTGGGGGGAATTTCTGTGGAGGCTGATAAAACTAATATTGGCAGTATCTGGGAATTTTCTGTAACAGATGATGCTGTTTTTCAGAAAATGCTTTCTCTTCGAGGACAGAAAGTCGTTGTACAGTATGAAGAAAAATATAGAGTGATTCCTTGGAAGGGAGATACGAAATATCTTATTTCTGGGGTAGATCCTATTAAATAAAAAGAAGTCAGAGAAGACTGTTTAATATTTATTGCACGCAGAATTCGCAGAAAAACGCAGAACTATTATCAAGTTTATGTAGTCTATGTAAACTCTGTGTGACACACTTTAAGCAACAGTCTCGTTACGCTGTTAGATTTATGATATTGACGCTAGACTCTATTTAATGAAAAAGTGCCATTCAGGTTGTAATAACTTGAATGGCACTTTTTTGTGATAAACACTTATCTAATTCACGTCTTTCATTGTTAATTAATGTCAACGTTATAAGTCGAGACTGTCCATTAAAGTGTGTCTCACAGCCTTTGAAGAAAATGCAAAGTATTGATAATAGTTCTGCGTTTTCTGCGAATTCTGCGTGACAATAAATATTAAACAGTCTCCACAAGTCTGACAGCAAAGCGGTCTCACTTCTGACCTCTTTTTATTCCTTCACCAATACGGCATCCGACATAGCAAACATCAAGCGATTAATATCAGAGTCATTCAATTCTAATTTTCCTTTAATCGTTACCGCTTCAGCAGAATATTCAATTTCTTCTTTGGCTATTACTTCCATCACGGTTTCTGGACCTGCACCACCACAGAAAAAGCACATATTGTAAGGAAACGCAGAAAGGATAAATTCTTTATGCCCTTTATAGCCTTCTACAGGTATGATGTATCCTTTTATGGTAACTTCCTTTCCGGCTAATGCTTCAATAGCTTCACTAAATACGGGTACATCAATTTTGAAACCCATTAGTTCGTCATACTCTTTCTTAAAAGTAATCTTAGCAAGCGTTCGCCAAAGATTTTTTTCTTTCTTGGTAGCTTTTTTTGTTGTAGCTACTTTTATGGTATTTTCTTTTTTGACTACTGTTTCCTTTGCTACTGTCTTTGAGACTGTTTCTTTGATCGTATCTACTGCTACGGTTACTTCTTTTTCGCTCTGGGAAAATGCTGTAAAACTAACAAATCCAGTTAATAATAGAGAAGCAAATAATTTTTTCATGGTTTGAAATTTTCTTATAGTTCAGCAGAATTTTCTCTGCTGATGAATAATATAATTAACCGCAATTTACAGATTTAAGATTGCTATTTGTTTTAAAGTGCTGTTAAAATGCTGATTGAAGACTAAATTTTAATTATCTCTTTGTTAAAATATTTATCTTTCCTTTCGTTCGTTTTATTAAGGAAGGTAGGAGTTCGATCTACTTAGGCAAAGAGTAAGAATAAATTAGCCATTTTAACCTGCCCTTTTTCCCTCTAAGAAGTCCTAAAAAAAGAACCGTAGCCCAGCTATGCTTAGTTTT
>JALZWC010000093.1 GCA_023300255.1 Saprospiraceae bacterium
TGATCTAATAAAGGTGAGTCGCTATATTGCACAACAAAAAGAGGCAGTCTTATGGAGAGATGTTCTTGCAGATGAAGCTATATTAGCTTCTTTGAAATTGGAGCGTATGGAACCCTTTCAAAGATTCTCTCAATTATCTACAACCCTTATTTATGAGTATAGAAACCTACCTTTAATCACCATCTTAGAGCGTATTATCAATCGAAGTGGTTTACTTAGATATCTATTAACAGAAGCGGAAAAGTCTTGGTATTTACAAGTGCTTAACACATTCCTGAATTTTGTGAAGGTAGAGATTGATCGTAAACCAAGAATGAAGTTGAGGGGCTTGTTAGAGGTCTTGCAGAAAATGGATGCCAATCGAATAGCGATTGCCATAGAAAAGACAGTAGAGGTAGCAGATGGGGTAAATTTAGTGACTGCCCATAGTGCAAAAGGATTAGAGTATGATTGTGTTTTTATCTTAGATGGAGTTAAGGATTATTGGGAACCAGGTAAGAAATCTCCTTTCCAATTTACTTTACCTGACACGCTAACTTATTCTGGAGAAGAAGATGCATTAGAGGCAAGACGACGATTGTTTTATGTGGCCATGACGCGTGCGAAGGAGTATCTATATATCTCTTACAGTCAAACGAACAATGTTAATAAACCCCTCCAACAAACGCAATTTATTGATGAAATTATTGCAGGATATGATATTGTTGTCGAAGAGCGAACAGTAGATGCAAAGCACTTGGTCGATAGTCTCGAAACATTATTGCTAGAAACAGAAGCGCCTGCTATAGCTCCTTTGGAGAAAGCATTGGTAACGGACTTATTAAAAGATTTTAAATTAAGCGTTTCCACTTTTAATAGATATCTACAATGTCCTTTAAATTTCTACTATGAATCTGTTTTAAAAATACCAAGTATTAATTCTGAAGCGGCGGCCTATGGTACAGCAATGCACTATGCTTTAATGATTTTGTTTGAAAAAATGCGCCGTTCGGAAGATAAAGAATTCCCTGCGCTTAAACACGTATTGGGTTATTTTAATACCGAAATGAAACGACAAATCGGTTACTTTACAGATAGTGAATATGAGCGTAGATTGGAATTAGGGCGCGCTAATTTGAGTACGATTTATAAAGAATATCTTCCTCGTTGGCATAAGGAAACTAAAGCGGAACTGAGTATCCGAAATACAACAATAGCAGGTGTTCCCGTAGTAGGAACTGTTGATAAAATTGAATATTTTAAAGAACATAAGGCACATATTGTTGACTATAAGACAGGAAGCCATAGAGGGTCAAAATTGTCAAAACCTACTAAGCAAAATCCATATGGTGGGCATTATTGGAGACAGCTAGTTTTTTATAAGCTATTAATAGAAAGTCAGCCATTAGAGCAGACGATTGTAAAGACAGGAGAAATTTTTTATATGGACCCTGATCCCAATGGAAAATTGGAATCAAAAAAAATAACCATTACGGCAAAGGATGCTGCTTTGGTTAAAGATTTGGTGGTCGAAGTATATCAAAAAATCCGAGCGCAAGATTTTTATACTGGATGCGGTAAGCCGATGTGTACTTGGTGTAATTTTGTAAAGCGAAACCAACTGGTTGATTCTTTAGCGAATGTGGAGATTGATGAATTGGATGATATTTAAGTAGTAAATAAACAGATAAACTACATAATCTATGTTTACTATGTGCCTATGTATTTAGATAATTGTGTTGTTTTGTCCGACTACATCGTTTGATTACTAAATGATTTTTGATTAACTTTGGTAAAGAAGTTAAACTACATTCTTTAAACAACTTCAATAAATACTTTCCTATGTTACAGATTGAAGACCATACAAATGAGGCAAATCAGGAAGTTTCTTCTATTCCTACCTATTTAATTAGAGATGAATTTGATGGTCAGTTTTTTTATTATAAAGGCTATAAGGAAGTATTGAATAAAACTAAAACGCTAGAAGATATTATGCCATCAAGTGGATTACAATCAGAAATAATCATGTATTTGTTTTCCTTATTATTGCAACATCTTGGAATACAAAAATACAGGATCTATGCTTCTGAATCAGGTAATCATATTCAAAAAAACGTGAATTATGGTTTAGATATAGCTGTTTATGATAGAGCTATACTTTCGTCCGACAAAGTAACAGATAAATACGTATCAGTAGCACCTGAATTAGTGATTGAAGTTGATGTTAAAGTAGATACGAAAGATTTGACAGAAGAAGAATTTATTATGAGCAAAACACAGAGTTTACTTGATTCTGGTTGTAAGAAGGTTATTTGGGTTATCTCAAAAAATCAGAAGATCCTTCTAGCAGAATCTAATAAAGATTGGATTGTTAGAGATTGGAACAAGCCTTTTGAATTAATGCAAGCAATTACTGCTAATGTAGGCCAATATTTGAAAGATAACGATGTGGTTGTATAGATGCATTAAGGAAGTAGAAAATAAATTTATACCAACATGCTATCTAAAACCACTATTCCAAGCGACGACTATAACTACACTATTGATGAATATCTTCTTCTTGAAGAAAAGGCGCCGTACAAAAGTGAATTTGAGAAAGGGCGCATTAAGGCAATGTCTGGCGGAACATTAGATCATAATACAATCGCTCAAAATATAGGTACGGCTATTTCAAATGAGTTACGAAAGAAAGGTAAAAAATGTAGGGTTAATAACAGCGACCTTAAAATTAGAATAGAAGCTTATGATAAAGCAGTCTATCCAGATGTATCTGTTATTTGTAATAAAGCGGAGTATTTTAAAAACCGAAAAGATATTGTTACGAATCCTTTACTAGTAGTAGAGGTATTGTCCAAGTCTACTAGAGATTATGATCGAGGGACAAAATTTGCACAATATCGGTCTATTGCTGCTTTTAAGGAATATGTATTAATAGATCAAGAAATGGCTAGAGTAGAAGTGTGGTCAAAATTAGAAGATAATATTTGGCGAGTATTAGATATTAAAGGTTTAGAAGCTTCTATTCATTTAGTCTCTTTAGATTGCGAAATCCAAATGTCAGATATTTATTATTTAATTGATTGGGATGTAGTTACTTAAAACTAGAAAGATGCAACGTCTGTATACGTTGCATCTTTTTAGTTTTAAGTAATTATTTCAGTAAGAACACATAGAGGATTATAACACTCCGTGTCTCTGTACCTGCCTGGCAAAACCAACGGCAGACAGGTTCTATAAATCTAACAATAAAGAAGTAGGATCTTCTAATAATTCCTTCACCTTCACTAAGAAAGTAACAGAAGACTTACCATCAATCACTCGATGATCATAAGATAAAGCTAAATACATCATTGGTCGAATAACTACCTCCCCATTCACAGCTACTGGACGTTGGATGATATTGTGCATACCTAGTATAGCAGACTGTGGCGCATTCAAGATGGGCGTACTCATCATAGAGCCAAACACCCCACCATTGGTAATCGCAAAAGTACCACCGGTCATTTCATCAATAGTTAACTTACCACTTCTTGCTTTAACTGCTAATTCTTTTAATTTTAATTCTATTTCGTGAAATTTTAAAGATTCTATATTTTTGATAGGAGGGACTACTAACCCAGTATCTGTTGAAATAGCAAAAGAAATATCTACGAAATCATGATAGATCAAATGATCACCATCAATATGTGCATTTACAGAAGGTATTTCCATTAATGCTTTGGCACAAGCCTTAGCGAATAAAGACATGAAACCTAGCTTTACACCATACTTAGCAACAAATTGTTCTTGGTATTGCTTTCGCAATTTCATTACAGCTGATAAATCTACCTCATTGAAAGTAGTCAGCATAGCCGTTTCTTGAGTAACAGATACTAGTCTTTTAGCAATCGTTCGACGCATTCTGCTCATCTTCTCTCGTCTCGTTGCTCTACTAAAACTCGTACTTCCTCCTAATAGCGCAGTTTCTACTGCTGCTCTTGTTGCAGCGGGTTTAGCTGCAGGAGCATTTGATTTATTAGCTACAGCTTGTTGTGCATCGGCTTTTGTAATGCGTCCATCTTTTCCATTACCAGCTACAGAAGAAGCTGCTACATTTCCCTCTCTCAATATCTTCGCTGCTGCGGGAGAAGGATGTCCTGAAGAAGAAGTACTCGCAGTGGTAGTAGCTACTGCAGGAGCTGGAGCTGTTTTATTAGCTGCACTACTAGTAACTACGCTAGTATCTATCTTAGCGACTAGACTACCAATAGATAGATCATCGCCCTCCGCTGCAACCCAGGTTAATTTTCCAGTAGCTTCTGCTGGAAATTCAAGGGTAGCTTTATCAGATTCAAATTCACAAATGGGTTCATCTAATTTAACTTGTTCCCCATTACCAACCAACCATTTAGATAACGTAACTTCTGTTACAGACTCTCCGATTGTAGGAACAAACATTTCTTTTACACCACCGCCATTAGAAGCTGCTGCTACTGGAGCAGGTGCTTTTGCTACTGGAGTAGGTGTAGGAGCTGCACTAGTTGTCCCTGCGGAAACACTAGTATCTATTTTAGCGACTACTGCGCCGATTGCTAAGTCATCGCCTTCAGCGGCTACCCAAACTAACTTACCAGCAGCTTCTGCTGGAAATTCAAGGGTAGCTTTATCAGATTCAAATTCGCAGATTGGATCATCTAGATTTACATAATCGCCATTGCCTATTAACCATTTAGATAAGGTTACTTCGGTAACGGATTCTCCAATTGCGGGTACTTTTAATTCAACTAAACTCATTCTATATAAAATAAAGGATGAACGAATATTATTTTTTTGACAAATATAAGTCTAAAATAGTAAAATAGTAGGTTCTAATCAGTAGATTAAGGTAGTAGTGGGACAAAACAAACCATCCAAACCCGCCCGCCTGACGTCAGTCGGGCAAGTGCTGGAGCTATTGTTTTGCAGTTACTTAAAGAATTCTACCTATAAGTGGAAGGCTTGTTGCTCTGCGGGTTAGTTTTTCATAAAATAACCTTTATATAAATAACTCGAAACCATACAAAAATAGAATCGAGCGCAGAGAATCAAGATTAGAGATGTATTTCGTTTAGAAAACAGCAAAATTTCGATTGTTTTCAACGAAAAAGAACCTTCTTGCATCGCAAGAAGGTTCGGAGAATGTTTTTATTTATAAAGCTATTATACTATAATAAATTTGGTTTTAAGATTACTTTTATAGAGTTGTTGAAGAATAGGAAGGTTTAAAAAATCTATCTATTCTCTACTCTCGCTTCTCTGTTCTTTAAATAACTCCTAGGAACTACTTTGTTCCGATCAATATTTGTTCTTGTTTACGAATGAATACTAATCCAATGTTTAATATTAATAATCCAAAGATCATTAATCCCCATTGACTCATTGTTGGAACAGCTACTTCATTCCAAAGTCTTACTTCTATTTGAGCAGACTCCGTACACCCAGCTTGATCTGTTGATACAATAGTATAAGTAGTATTCGCAGTTGGACTCAAACATAAATTGCTTCCACTTTGACTTACACCAGTAGAAGGACTAACAGAATAATTAGTTGGTCCAGTTACGGTAACACAAGCTTGTTCGCCTATATAAATATCTTTTTCCGTTTCTGAAAGTGTAATAGCACAGGCTTCGTTCCAAATTCTGACTTCTACCTCTACTTGATCAGAACATCCTGTATCTGTAGAAGTAATCGTATAAGTAGTATTTACTGTTGGACTTAAGCATAGATTACTCCCATTTTTAGAAACACCGTTGCTTGGAGAAACTATATAATTAACTGCGCTAGATATAACTACACAAGTTTCTTCTCCTTCGTAAATATCCGTTTCTGTAATATCTACACTTATACCACATGGGGCTATTGGATCAATAGGTACTGGATCAAGTGTTGGGTCTTGATTGACTATTTCAGTAACTACAATAAATCCTGCATCAATAGTAGGAATGTTATCCCCAGCAGTTACAGGAAATAAAGCTGTCAT
Source organism: Saprospiraceae bacterium (assembly GCA_023300255.1). Classification (GTDB taxonomy): domain Bacteria; phylum Bacteroidota; class Bacteroidia; order Chitinophagales; family Saprospiraceae; genus JAFMDF01. The sequence continues at coordinate 5,978 of JALZWC010000093.1, forward strand.
ACTAGTCAATTGATTATTGTCTGAATCATCTCCACCATCATCTGTTGGATTACCAGATTGCTCCGTAGGCTCGTATCCAACAGGAGTTGTAAACATTAATCTGTATAAACCATTAGGGGTGTCAATCGTAAAGCTATACCTTCCATCTTCATCCGTAATAGTGGTTTGTAAGGTATTTCCATCAGCGTCCTGTAGTTTCACAGTAACATCAGGAATACCCGGTTCTCCATTATCTTGAATTCCATCTTTGTTTAAATCTTCAAAAACAAAGTCGCCCACTCGTGCAGGGATAGCAGGAACAATAAATCCTGCATCAATAGTAGGAATATTATCCCCAGCATTTACAGGGAATAAGTCAGTCATACTAGTAAGTGGATCATTGTCTGAATCGTCTCCACCATCATCTGTTGGATTGCCAGACTGTTGGGTAGGCTCATATCCAATAGGCGTATTAAACATTACTTTGTATAAACCATTAGGGGCATCAATCGTAAAACTATATCTTCCATCTTCATCCGTAACAGTGGTTTGCAAGGTGTTTCCAGCAGCGTCTTGTAGTTTCACAATAACATTAGGAATACCTGGTTCTCCATTATCTTGAATACCGTCTTTGTTTAAATCTTCAAAAACAAAGTCGCCCACTCGTGCAGGGATCGGTGGAGTAACAAAAAATCCTGCATCTATAGTAGGAATGCTATCTCCAGCATTTACTAAAAATAAGCCAGTCATATTAGTCGCTGGATCATTATCAGAATTAGTTCCATCTGTAGTATTGCCAGATTGTAAGGTAGGTTCAAAACCAACAGGGGTAGTAAACATCACTTTATATAAACCGTCTGGTGCATCGATTGTGAAGCTGTATTTTCCTTCGTCATCTGTAGTGGTACTTTCTAATGTTAAACCGTCTTCATTTTGAAGTTTTACAAGAACATTAGGAATACCTGGCTCTCCACTATCTTGAATACCATCTTTATCTAAATCTTCAAAAACAAAGTCGCCCACTTGTGCAGGGATCGGTGCAGGAACAATGAATCCTGCATCAATAGTAGGGATACTATCTCCTTCATTTACAAGAAATAATTCTGTCATATTTGTCGCGGGATCATTATCAGAATCATTTACGCCACCACCTGAAGCTATACCAGATTGTAAGGTAGGTTCAAAACCAGGAGGAGTATTAAACATGATTTTGTAAAATCCATTAGGGGAAAGGATAGTGAAACTATATTTCCCTTCACTATCTGTAGTCGTACTTTCTAATGTCACCCCATCTTCATTTTGAAGTTTCACAATAACATTAGGAATACCTGGCTCTCCATTATCTTGAATACCGTCCTTATCCAAATCTTCAAAAACGAAATCTCCTACTTGAGCAGGAATAGGTTCAGGAATAATAAATCCAGCATCAATAGTTGTGATATTATCTCCAGCACTGATGGTAAATAAATCAGTCATATTCATTTGGGGATCATTATCAGAGTCGTTCGCATTGCCGTCGGCTGCATTACCAGATTGTTGAGTAGGTTCAAAATCGTCAGGGGTATTAAACATGATTTTGTACATACCATTAGGAGCCATTACTATGAAATTGTAATTACCATTTTCATCTGTAATTGTTGTCTGTAAAGTATTCCCCATTGGATCTTGTAACTTTACAGTAACGTTAGGAATACCTGGCTCTCCATCATCTTGGATACCATCTTTATCCAAATCTTCAAAAACGAAATCTCCTACCTGTGCAGGAATAGGATCTACAGGAGGGGGAATAGGCGTATCTACATTAATAGTTAATTCCACAGTATGTGAACAATTGTAATTAGCAATATCATTCCATAGAATAGTATAAGTCGTAGATTGAGTAGGGGAAAAACAAACCTCTTCACAATCTGTACAAGTAACTCCTGTAGTTGGAGAAAAGCTATATAATTTAGCATTTTCTATTGGCATACAAAATTCCTCACCGGCTGTTATAGTTGTTTGATTCGTTGGTAAGGAGATCTCTTTGCAGGCTCCTAAAACAGTTCCTAAAACAACGCTACAATTATTGTTGCCTGAACCATCATTTACTGCAATACACGAAGTAAATCCTTCTGTGTCAAGAGAAGATTGATTAGGTGCGATATATCCATAAGGAGGAGTAGTTCTTGTAATATAATTTCCATTAGCTAGTCCATAAAATCCATATTCCCCATTTTCGTCGGTAGTAATAGTAGTGATCGCATTATCTCTATCACTGCAGTT
>JALZWC010000094.1 GCA_023300255.1 Saprospiraceae bacterium
TTTGTACCAGGTAGTGGAGCAGGCGCGTTATTGGTAGAATCTTTAGAAAGTGCGCAAGAAAGAGGCGCCAAAATATATGCGGAAATACTAGGTGGGAGTTCGAATGCTGGCGGACAGCGCAACGGTGGTACAATGACTGCGCCTAACCCCAAAGCAGTTCAAAGATGTCTTCGGGTAGCCATTCAAAATTCTCGCATCCATCCAGATGAAATAGACTTAATTAATGGTCATTTAACTGCTACGATAAAAGACCCCGAGGAAGTAGATAATTGGGCGACCGTATTGGGTCGAAGAGGAAAAGATTTCCCTTATATTCATTCTTTAAAATCTATGATAGGTCATTGTATAGGGGCAGCTGGTTCGATAGAAAGTGTAGCTGCGGTTCTAGGTTTAAAAAATGACTTTATTTTCCCTTCTATTAATTGTGAGGACATTCATCCTAAAATCTCTTCCATTATTGCCGAACAATGTATTCCTAGAACAACCATTAACCAAGCTAATATCAAAGTTGTTGCTAAAGCAAGTTTTGGTTTTGGAGACGTTAATAGTTGTGTGATTTTTAAAAAATATGATAATGACTAATGAAGAACTAATACAATCACTAAAGAAGATTGTAAAACCTTACATCCAAGATGAGGCTGCATTTGATAAGCTTACTAAAGATACCAGATTTATTGAGGATCTAAAAGTCAACTCCGCTAATTTGGTAGATATTATTTTGGATGTAGAAGATGAATTTGATATTATAATTGAAGATGAGGCGATGGAAGAAATGCTCAATGTTAAAGCTGCAATGGATATTATATCTACTAAGCTTGCCGATAAATGATTGGTAATGATCTAGTCGATTTGTTGTGTGCAAAGCAGGAAAGTAACTGGCAGCGCCCTCGTTTTTTAGAAAAGTTATTTACACCAACCGAGATAACATATATAGAAAATGCCATAAACCCCTTATTAGCAGTATGGTCGTTATGGAGTAAAAAAGAAAGTGTTTATAAAATAATTGCTAGATTAGAAAAACGGCGTTTTTTTGCACCTAAAAAAATAGAATGCTTGTTTGCTGGTACGACAGCAGCAGGTATTCTTCCGCAAGAAACAAATAATGTAGTTTATCAAAACCAATTTTTTAAGACTACATCTTTTTTTAAAGAACACTTCATTCATACGATTGCTTACCAAGAATCTGCCGTTCCTTTTGTACTTATGGAGGATTATTACATTGAAAATAAATACTGCTCTACTCAGACTAAAACGGTTCGAAAAAAACTCATAGCTGCTTATGCTAGTCATACCCATTTAACAAAAGAATTTATGAGTATACAAAAAGATGTTAATGGCATTCCTTTTCTTTATTATAAAGATAAAAAGGAATCTATTCCTATTTCTTTATCCCACCATGGCAATTATGTTGGATTTGCTATAGCGTTTGAGGCTTCACAATTCAGACCAAATTTCGTTTAAAGAAATAGTTTAAATAAAGTATATTATTGTTAATCTATCAGTAAAAATAATAGCGCCTGCATGGGGAGAGTAGCGACCGCTATTTTAAAACGACAATAACACCTTCTGCTTTTAGGTCAGTAGATAAATTACATTCGACATTTTTTTTAGTGTAAGCATTTTGTACTAAACTTAGGTAATAGGACGTCCGCCGAAAGGCGATATATCTTTTCTAAAAGTGACCTGTTCTATCGTTTTTTATTCAAAGTAAATCCAAGATTCAAACTACCACTAAAACCCGTTAATCCTGTATCCCTCGTATAATATGCCCCTCTTACTTCTAAATATTTTATTAGGAAACCCCGTTTGAAAAACTTAGTTCTTGCCAAACCATAAATAGGAGCTATTCTAATACCTACTCCTACTTTATGACTACTTAATGCTGAAAGGTCGAAATCAGAGGTATATAAAGTTTCAGTAATACTATGTTCTTTAAAAGGTGCAAAATAGTCAGCAGCCGTTTGTGTATGATAGCGATAGAATGGCATAACTGTTAAAGCTGGGCTCAATTTAATAGGAATATCTAAACTAGCGGTATGCGCGTTGATACCCCAGTCATCATTATAATATCGGTAATAACTTCGAATTATAATATTATCCGTGGCAAAATAATTGAGTCGTAAACCAACAGGAATCTTTAATCTAGAGTTGGGCAAACGCTCTATATCTGCCTTTGTTTGTTCTGCGAAATAAACGCGATGAAACGGAGTTGATAATAATCCTTTCATCAAAATTGCTTCGGCCGAAATAGACATTTGCATCCGCTTATTTATTACTTGAGAGAAAACCAATTGTCCATTGTAAGATTGTCGATCACTACTCGGCAAACTAACTTCTCTTCTCAATTCAGAAGGAAAGATTAAATCCCAATTATCAAAGAAAACTTGTCCTGTAAAGCTGACTTCGCTATTCCCTTCATTGAATTCTTTAGTATAAGATAGACCACCTGAAATAGATTTGTAATCGTATTCCGTAGAAACGCCCACTTTGATGCCATAAGTTTCTCCTTTTTTAAGTTTCTTTTTATTGACTCCTATATTGGAATATATTCTTAAATCTTTGCGTGATGCGGAAGATACATTAGAATTGATATTATCAGTGGAGGCTGAAGTATAGAAATCCGCTCCTGTAGTAATAGAGAGTGATAGGGTGCTATCTAGAGGAACGTTAATTACAAAGATATTAGCGACATCCGTCAAGGCTTCTGTTCCAATTCCACCTGTTACTGCTGCATTGTTTCCTTCTTGATTATAATAGCTTGATAAGAAATTTGCTTCAATTTCATCGGTATTGGCTTTCATCTGATAGTTGTCTTGTCCAAAAGCGAATTGAGTAATTGTTAGTAAGAGCAAACTACTGAATATTATTTTATTAAATTGCATTTTATTCTTTTCAATAATTTTGTTGAATTAATCAATTGCAGCCGCAACCGCCGCCTACCTTTCCTCCATTGGCTCCTGCTGCACCTTCTCGATACGCCTGGTAATTGGTTTCAAAAGATTCAAGTTTCTTCTCTGCTAACTCCATTTCACTATCATTGAGATACATTTTCTGATAGGCTTTTACATCCATACAACTAGTCATGGAAAATGTAATTAAAGCTAATAGACACAGTGATCTAAATACTTTTTTCATAGAGATTTATTTTTTATCGTTACTTTAAACACAAGGTAGAACCTTCTTTGATAAGAGGTAAAAGGTAGAGCCGTTGCGCCAGCAATAGTAAAAGAAGTCGTTTTAAATGACCAAGAACAAAGTCAAGGTCTTATTACTTATTACCTCTTACTTCATACTTATTACCTAAGGAATGAGGGATTAATAAATGTTACAAGTTGGCTTTCTAAGACTGGACCTGCCTGCCAAGGCACGCAGGCTATGGTATATACATAAGTATTTTTGGTTGCGAAATAAAATCACATGTAAAGTAGAAGCTGAACGTAGTCAGTTTATAGATTTATGTGTTACAATTCA
>JALZWC010000095.1 GCA_023300255.1 Saprospiraceae bacterium
ACTCCTACGCCAATGGTGTTAGTGCCACAAGGTAAATCATCTGCTGGTTTTACTTTTAATCCTATTTGAAATGCTTCATTTGGTTGTATCCCTTCAGGCACATCCATACAAACATGTATAATATTTCCGTTGATTGTTTCCGAGGTAATGTTCCCATTAAAATTCGGCGGACTGATATAGAATAAACTACCCATCATATAATCTATCTGGGTAGGATCAATATCAATGCACATCATAGAACTTCGGGTCTCTCCAAAAGGAGAAATATTAAGGTAGGTTAATACCAAGGTATCTTCCAATCCACAGAATAAATCTAAATCATCCGTGAAAGTATAGAACTGTGCAAAATCTCCTGGATTTGCATTTTGAATAATAATGTCACTTTCCACCAGCATACTACTGATCGTTTTTTCACAAGGATCAGAAGCCTCTGTCTGAAACCATAAACTACTTCCACTTACAAAGTCTTCACATTCCGTATAAACATCAAATACAAAATTTACTTTGTTACTATCTAGTTGGGTAATATTTCCATCATCATCTAAAATACCTACTAAGCCTTTGCTATCAATTAAGGTGTTCCAGATCGCATCATCTGTGTATTCGTAGAAGGTTCCGAAAACATCATTCATCGTGTTGTCTGGTGTAGGATCAGGAACACTATAAGCAGTTCCGAAATTGCCTGGTCCTCCAGCGTATTCTACTCGGAATGATCCCGGTACAAAATTTAGTCCTTGCGGTAAATACCAGTAAGGATGTAAGTTGATTAATCTGGCAGGTTTGACATTTTTAATTCTAGTACTTAAAGTGATGGTATCACAAAGTCCTTGCAGTTCTTCCGCACTCCTGCTCCATTCCACTTGTAAATCTGCTTCTTCTTTAATGTACTCAAAGCAAGCCTCTGTAGTAGCGCAAGCATCTGCGGTACTCGCTAATAAAATGGTCTTGTCATAATCAAAACAACCCGTACTTGTTCGCATACAAATGACGGCTTCTTCATCGGTGTTTACTGGACAGAATAGTAATTCTGTTTTAACTCTAAATTCAAAACACTCCCCTGGTGCTAAGTCTGGGGTACTTACGGCATATTCCTTGAAATCAGCGGTAGAATCAATCGCTGTTGCAGGAAGTACATTTCCATTTAAATCTTCAAAACCTATAAAATCTGTATTCGTAGGGACTGTGATAATATGGTAAACATTTTCATGAGTCGCTCCTGTACTGCTTGCTGTACCAGCACATATTTTATAAATATTTAGGTCATCTTGATTTTCTAAATCTGCTATTAATAGATTTTGGAAACTACCAATTAATGGAGGATAATCTTGGCTTAAGTCTGAAAAATCATTCAAGCTCACTAGCGTAGTATCACTCTGACGATAAGGATTATTACCAATACCATCATAATAAAATCCATTACTAGCATCTGGGTCAAAAAGAATATCTGTATAGATATAATCGGAGGTTCCATCGCCATCATTTGGAGTGGGTCTTCCATATAGATATACACCACTATTTGCATACGGATTGAAACCTAATTCTTGTGTATAGATGAAATCCCAACCTAAATTAGCTCGATGCCAGTTACTTAAAAGAGTGAGGTGTTCTGGCCAATAAAAGAAGTACGGCTCCACGAATTGTGTAACTACTTTAAAATCTTGGGAAGATAATTCTTCTGGGCAGATAGCAAATAGATCATATTCTAAGGACCAACTACAATTCGGACTATCTCCACCAACGGTAAGTGCTGGAAAAGGATCATTGGCGGTTTGAATAAGCGGAATTCCATTTAGACATAATTGGGGATTCACACCATTGGTTTGATAAACCCCATTATTTGGATTGGTGATGGCTACTTGCCCGGAGCTTGGCGTAAAACCAGCATAAGGCATATTCTTAGCTTTGTAAAAATCATCATCATTGAAACGGATAGTAGATAAGCCCGTCCCATCATTAGAGATACAGCATTCTCCTCCGTTTCCATCAGGAAAGCATTCTAAATTAGAATAGCTTTCATCATAGCTGCCAGAGACATCTACTACATTTCCTAGTTGATCAATTACTCGTGCATCTCCTTGATACACTAGATTGGAACTATACATCGGATTGACATACTCGGCATAGGTAAAAGGTCGGTACTCGTTTTCATACCAAGGCTTTTCTCCTACTGGTACCTCTGGAACTTGGTTACTCAAACTAAAACTATGATTGACGGTGATTTCGCAATCTTGAACGACCACTTCATGTTCCATTTCTACAGGACCTGGTATATGAAAGTCATAGTAATAATATTGAGAGCAAGCACCGACACCAGGGATAGAGCAGTCAATAGGATCTGTGCTTCTAAATAAAGCTGCTGGTCTTAATTCTTGACCTAAAAAATCTTGAGTAGTTGGATCTACAAAATCTTTATTTATTTGTTGTAAATCATATAAGGGGTTATGTATAATCGGTACTTTATATTCTATATAAAATTTATCTCCTGCTTCTATTGTTCCTAAGGTAGCCATTAATTCCTCATAACAATTATTAGCATGCCATGTGGTATCACCAGCTACTGTTGCCCATTGAGGACAAGTTTCTGGTCTTCGGAAATAAAGACTAAAACGCATATCATCCGCATTATTACCTAGTATGTCATAATGGGCATGGGTAGTTGGAAATTCTGGATTGATATTGCTGTCTGTGTCACAATGAAAATAGTCCTCTTCTCTTTGGCTAATGGTGTTCCACGAACCATAAGAATCTACGCCCAAATTTTCTAAAGTTGCGGATGGAAATCTGGTACTTCCTCTAGTAGCATGTGGATAAGTCTCAAAGCAATCTGGTAAACCTAAGTCAACTTCAGGCGTGCCAGAGACATCTTGAAAAGACCAACCTAAAAATTCTGCATTGAATTTATCAAACCTCCCTTGTAAATAAGTTTGTCTTTCAATAATCGAAAATTGCCAATAATAATCTTTATCTATATCAAAAATAGAAGGATCTAA
>JALZWC010000096.1 GCA_023300255.1 Saprospiraceae bacterium
AAAAGAAACCGTAGCCCAGCTATGCTTAATTTTTTAGCATTCCTTAGAAGAAAAAATGTCTAGCTTAAAACGACCAATTTATTCTTACACTTTGCCTTATGCTGCGGAAAAGGAAATACGTGGATAACGGAGTAAGTAAACATCACTTTTTATTTTATTTAATATGTTAAAAGATATACCTTTTTTAGGGTATTTTTAATAATTAATGGAAAGTTATTATGAAATATTAAACAAATAAAATACATTTGTTGCGTACAGTATATAAATGATTTTTTTTATATACACCCTCACTCAATTATAAAATTTTGTTTTGCCTAATTTACCTATAGGTTATTACAGATATTTCCTTCCCTTCTTTGTAACATCATTGATTAAATTTTAATGATCACCTTCTACCTATAATGGAAGGTACCTCTACTGTTGCCTTTTGTGGCACATTACCTAATTATATCTCCCTACATTTAAAAAGTCTAATGTATAATTTACTTTGATCCTTAGTTCAAAGTAGGTTATTGCTATTCTTATTAATTCCTCAATAAGTTAATACACAACATAAAATCATAGATCTGTCATTTCTCCTGTAGAGATGCGGACTCCCTATGAATAGACCTTTCTGATATCGACTAAAAAATTCCTAATTACTGTTAATCGTAATCTATTATTAATCATTTAGTTTATTAAAACTAATTTAACCAAAACATTCACCGTTATGAAAAAACATTTAAAATTATTTACGCTATTACTATTTTGTTCCTTTTTAGGGAATCAATTGCATGCACAGACTAAATGCCCTACTAGTTGTCCACCTTGTTCTATTCAAAATCCTATTACATGTGAATGTACGGAAAATCTAACAATTAATGAATGTATTCCTATCAGCTGTGATGATGGAAATCCATGTACTGTTGGAGATGTAGAAGAAAGAAATTGTGATGGGACTATATGTGTACCTTGTGCTGGAATTACTACTGAAATAGAAAGTATTGTAGTCGTTAATATGCGAGATTGTGATGACCAAGGGAATACAAATCCTAATGATGATACCTTCGTAGGAGATATCGTGGTGACATTCAATTATTCTCCAGTGATAGAAGATTTTATCATCACAGGCGATACTTATTTTAGTTACAGAGAGGCTTATTGTGTAGTGAATGATAATACAATTACCATAGAGGCAAGAACATTTAGTGCTGATGGTGGCCCGATCACACTACACGGTATTCTGAATGATAGAGTAAGTTGTAGTTTTACTAAGAATGGTTTAGCAGGTGTTGCTTTAGAACCTTGCAATGAAGTATTATGTGTAGAGCCAGGCTATGTAAACACCGCTGTAAATGGAGATGAAGTAGTCGTAACTTGGGGTACACAGCCAAGCGATGTAGGCTATGAGTATAGATACAAAGCAAGAGTCGGAGGTTCTTGGAGAGGAAATACAACAACTGCACCGATGGCCTATATCTGTGAGTTGGGGATGAATAAAGCATTCGACGTACAGGTAAGAAGCTTATGTTGTGAAGCAGAATGGTCTGTATATAGTTCTGCTTATTTTGAGACAGGTGACTTCATGAAATCATGCGATCCTGCTACAATGCCAGACTTAGGATGTATTTATGGAATTACGATAGATTATATCTGGGATTGCTATGATAATGGAAGTGTACACAAAACATCAGATGACTATTTAGAAGCAAAAGTAACGGTTCATTTTGGAGAAGAACTACCAGCAAGAGGTGTTTTGGAATTAAGTGGAATGGTAGCTGCCCATGTTGATTTAGCAGCAGTAGGAGGTAGTTCTTATACTTTCCCTGGTCGCTTAAGACTTAGATATAATACGGTCAATTACTTAACTGCAGTGGTAGCAGATTACCATTCTTCACATGCTAGAATCTGTCCAATCAATGTTTATTGTAGCTATACAGATAACCAAGTGTTTGTTTGTGATCCATGTACACCAAATAGCTTAGATATATATGAGGAGATATTTGGTACAGAAGGATCTAGAGCAAGAGTATATACTGACTTAAATAATTTTGACCAAAATAGTGAATACACTATTGAAAAATCAATAGATGGTGTCAACTTCGATCTACTATCTAACGTGGAAAATACAGATTTTACAATGTCTGATAACTACTTGAAGAACTTAGATGAAACGCCAGAATTAGGAGATAATTATTACCGGCTAACGCAAGTATTTGAAGATGGTAGCATTAGCTATTCTCCAACAACGACCGTTAATGTTGGAGTTGATTTAGATGCGATTTCGTTTTTCCCTAATCCAGTGGAGAATGAATTGTATATCGATTTAGATGCTTACCAAGGACAAGAAGGACATATGATTATCACTAATCAATTAGGTCAAATAATAGAGGAAAGAAGCTATGATGAAATTCCATCGGATTTGATTCGATTGGACTTTTCTAGATATACGAATGGTCTATACTTTGTTCGAACAAAAGTAGATAGAAGTAAGTATGTTGCAAAGAAAGTATTGGTTAGTAAATATAATTAGAAGAATAAAAACTGACTGATAACGATATTTTACAAATACATTCTCGGTCAGCTTGTAAAGCTTCGCACTGAAATAGAAGGCTTGACGGTTTTATTGCCGCCAAGCCTTCTTTATGTTTTATTTGAAATTATAGTCTTCTTTCTCTTGAACTTATTGTTGCTAAATAATTCCTTCCTTCCTTCCTTCCTTCCTTCCTTCCTTC
>JALZWC010000097.1 GCA_023300255.1 Saprospiraceae bacterium
TAAATTATCAATGGCCCAGCCCCAGCCAAAAGCAAAAGGATCAGAGAATAATCTAAAGCGAACAAATACAACTTCTCCTGCTTTAAAATTTCCATTCTGGGTCATATTGATGATTCTTGGATTATACAGATCAGGACTTCCAGCAGCAGAAGAATTTTGACCAATTAGGTTATTTCTATAAGCTGTATTCCATTTGCGAACCGCTCTAGAGTCATAGCCTTCTAAAAAAGGAAACCAATCTCTACCATCTAATCTTCTTCCTTCTACAATAACGTAATCCCAAAATTCTAACTCTGTATAGTTGGTGCCAGATTCTCCTGGTTCGACTAAAACAATCTCATCAAATTCAATTAAAGGATCTGTATCCTGAATAAGAATAGGAATATTTAGTTGATAGGTATAATTTAAAGTTTTCCCTTCCCCTGCATTTACATAAGGGTGTATGGATTGGATGGCCACATCTGTAAATCCAGTCGATTGCCCGATTGTAAATCCATTGCCACTAAAGTCAGAATTTCTAGTATTAAAGTCATTGAAATAAGAGACACTAAAGTCAAAAGTTTTAGAAATATTGATTTCAAATAGACCTGTACTCGGTAATATTCTTTCGTTTCTATTATTACTTTTATCTACTGCTATGATTCTATATTCTAGTTTATTGGTAGCTGCTAAAGCTTGATCTAATTCTATGGCTCCTGTATATAAATTATCTCTAAACTCATCCGTGAAATCTCTTACTAGTTTACTGGTCGTTTTCAATTCACCATTAATGAAATATTCTACATAAACAGAATCGATACCCGCAAAGAAATCTGTAACAATCGCATCTACAGGTATTAAGGTTGTTTTATCATCGATATTGACAACTGTATTATGATCCATCTCTGGTAATTCGCTATCCGTTTCATAAAAGGAAGCATAGAATAAAGGATTAGGCGCATTTGCAGGAAACTGTAATTCTATATTTCGAGCATCCGTAAGGCTAAAGTAATATTGAAAACGTGTTTCCTCTTGAGGCGCGGGGATGGTATTGGTGAATTGATTGACTTCTCCACTACTTACCATAGGGATGGAAGTGACTGTTTTAAAAGTATCTTGGGAATAGTGTAGCATTACCGTATTGGCATCATAACCTAGGTCTGAAACTACTTCTGCATTAATGACATAAGGCTCTGTAACATCATCTTCTCCAATTTTCTGTTTATGTAATAAATGGGTCGTTGCCCATCCAAGATCATGTAAAATATCAATAGCAATACCTGCGTCATGTTTTACTGAAGCCCGTTCGATAGTCGGCGTCATTAAAGAGTTGGGACCATTTCTATAAGTGACTAAATCTAGGTGACGAATACTTGAACCTGGTTCATAAACAGTAGGGGTATATACTTTTGGGGCTATTGCTTCCTCCTCATAAGCAGGACTCCTTAGAAAAACGTTATTACTTTGAAAAACATCTGTAAGGGCAGTAGAAGGATCTTCAAAATTTTCTAGAAGATTAACTCCTGCACTATTCTCTAAATAAACATCATATATAGCTGCAATATCACCTCTTTTTATTCGACTATTAATATCATCACTTAATAGACCAGAAAAACTTACAAAACCTAATCCGTGGATCATTTCATGTAAAACAACGGATGTGAAATCAAACTGCGTACTTGATATAGCAGCGGGATTATTAAAATCGTAGTACCAGTTAATCTCATTACTAAAGACAACTTGTACATCAGGTCTTGTTCCATTGCGTGTCTCACCAATTATTTTTTCTGCCAATGCAATAGGGTAGGCTGTTCTTTCTGAACTCTCTGGAAAATCAGCTATAAATTCCGTTGTACTTGCTGCACCTAATACACCAGGATCTAATTCTTCCCAATCCACGTCTACATTGATTGGGACAGTAGAGGACAATTCCTTACTCAATAAAGATAAAGCATACTCAAAAGCTTGGATCGCTGCTATTGGCATATCCTCCTCAAAAGTAACTTGGAAAACTGCAGGATTCTTTGGTTTACTTCTAGAATGTGCTTTTGGTAATATCACATGTCCAGGATTGATCGCACCATGGTGTTTGCAAATTACTTGTGGTTTCTTTGGATCCACTTTAAATCGCTTCATTTCTTGGTTTTGCGCCTGACAGAAAAGAAACGAGCTCATTAATAGGAGGGAAAGAATAAATCTCATTATTGGTTGATTAGATTTGATATCAATTTAACTGGGAAAAAATTGATTAAAGTCAATTTACGTACAAGAAACAAAAACGCTTTTATTAAAAGATTAAGTATTAATAACAGGTTTTGTATTGTATAGTTTAAGACATTATTATTAAAGAAATTTATAGAAGAATTGTGTTCTTATGCTTGTAATAAATCTAACATAATCCCTTCCTTCATTGCGTATTTTGACACAATGATTTGATCTATAGCTATTGTCTTAAGTATATAGTCTAATAGAATCAATGCCACAACGATCATATCTGCTCGAGTATCAGGAATCGTTTGCATGGCATATCGTTCCGCCTCTGTTGTTGAGATAAGTTGATCATATAAAGGAAAAAAATCTTTAACTGCTACATGTGCATAGGTAGGGGATACCGTTTCTTTAGCCAATAGACTTTCTAATACATCAAATGTGCCAGAAGCACCAACTAAAGTGCTGGCAGGGAATTTTTGTAAGGCTATTTTTAAAGGTCCAAGAAAACTATCAATGTAGATTTTAGTAGCTAAGATTTCTGTATCTGTGATTGGATTACTTTTATGAAAGCCTTTAAATAATACTCCGACACCTATAGGAAAGCTCTGTGCCCAATGGACTTGATGCTTATTGGCTAGTATGAACTCCACGCTACCTCCACCAATATCCATCAATAAATAATTATGTTCTTTAAAAGGAATAGCGAGTGCAACTCCTTTGTGTATATAAGCAGCTTCTTGGATGCCACTTATTAATTCTATTTGAAAGCCTAATTTTTCTTTTACTTGTTGTACAAATGCAGGACCATTAGAAGCCGTACGCAAGGCAGCTGTTCCTATAGCTTTTACTTTTGTAACCTGTAACTCTTCTATCAATTTTTTAAAATGAGTTAAGGCTGCAAAGCCGCGATCTAATGGTGCTTTACCAATTGTTTCAATTCCTTCTTCTGCTAATTTTACGAAAAAACGTTGGCGATGTAAGTCTTTGAAAGAATGGTCGGCTTGTTCCTCTGCAATTAGTATGTGGAAAGTGTTGGTGCCTAAATCTATTACGGCAATACGGTTAGGCATAGGTGGTGTATTATTTAGGAGTTGGTTT
>JALZWC010000098.1 GCA_023300255.1 Saprospiraceae bacterium
AAAGAGTCCGTAGCCCTGCTATGCACTAGTTTTTTGACTTCCTAAGACAGAAAAATGACGAACCCAACTTGTAACATTTATTATCTCCTCATTCCTTAGCCAATTTATTCCCGATAGTTGTCTTTGATCACTATGCAGTCAACATCATAAATCTGACCTCTGACAATAAAATGATCTGGCCTCTGACTTCTATAATATAGTACTGCCGACGGGATTCGAACCCGCAATCTTTGCTGTGAAAGAGCAACGACTTAACCAATTTGTCCACGGCAGCGTTTTCAGATCACTAAGTAGTCAACATCATAAGTCTCGCTTCTGACCTCTGACAATAAAATGATCTGACTTCTAAAAGTAGTGCCCCAGAAAGGATTCGAACCTCCAACCTCATGATTCTAAATCATGCGCCTCTACCAATTGGGCTACTAGGGCAGAAGAAATTTAAGACCGCTCAATCTTAGATATGTTCAATCGTAAGTCTTGATTCGGAATTTCCTCCTTTGTGATGATATTGGGAATCGAACCCATATTGCATAGGTATGCCTCTCCTAATAGAATACCATCTAATAAGATCGCTGCGCTGTCAGATCGCTGTGCTGTTAGATCGCTGTGCTGTCAGATCGCTGTGCTGTCAGAAGCGTAATGAGGTCAACATCATACGTCTGACACCTGACAGTTCCGGAGGAAACGGTCTGACTTCTGACTTCTAAAAAAATGTGGAATTTTGAATCCGCAGCTGGAGTATACTCTAACAGCTACAAACTCTTTTGAGGTAGGTGTTAGAGGGTACGGGATTCCTCTGAAAGTTCGATTTCCTCATTGACAGAAAGTCGACCTGATACTATGAGTAAATTAGCAGGTAACATGAAGTTTAATTTTTGATAATTAATTAACTACTTTTCTATTACAACTCTAATAAGGCAATATAGAAGATATTAGTTCCCATAAATTATATTTTTTTGAAATTAATAGTTATTCAAGATAATAGGATTGAAAACATAGACATTCTAATAGCATATAATCAATTGGTAGCTAGTTATTTAGGGGGAAATTTATGGGTGTAACCGTCGTTTGATGTAGCTGAATCGTGCCGTAGGTACGGCATGTTGGTAGAAAAGGATAATATTCTTTGATTCTCGTGCCGTAGGTACGACATGTGAAAGATACATAAGTATTTGAAATTAACGGGGACGAGGCTACGCCCCTTAAATACTTAATACATACGATCATTTTACTATAGACGGTGCCGAAGCTAAAGCTCCTAAATCTATTAAAAGGGCATCGCCCTGACACCGTCTATAGCGAAAATATTAAGACAGAACTTATAAGGAGCGTAGCTTCGTCACCACACTTTGATGTACTTCATTCGTGCCGTAAGTACGGCATGTGACTACACAGGTGATTTAATTATACATCATAGACGGCTAGATAGGTCTAAAAAACGATTTTGTCTAGCAGTAGTACACTATTTTTCCTTACTCCGAATATAGCTAGTCACCAATTTCATATCTTGATAACTAAATTCTTCAGGTAACTTAGCTTTGGATTCAGAAAAGCTTAAATCAGGATTAGCAGTAAGGAAAATTTCTAATTCTTTCACCTTAGCAGGATCCATGATCTTAAAGAGATCCAGTTCTCCTAAGGCTACATAGTGTCCAAGATGTCCGACGATTGTTCCTTCCGTTAAAGCCCTTGCTGTGGCAATTTCTAGTACGTCTTTGCCAGACTTAAACATATCGTAACTAATTTCTTTCGTACTGCCCTTTGGTGGTTTTATTAGCGGCGGAGGGGGTGGCGCAGCGAGATTGCCTGTAATTCCTTTTGCTTCAATATACTCTTCTACTATATCGAGAATGGCGATACCATACTCTTTTACCTTTTGGTCTCCTATTCCTTTAATACTTTTTAGCGTACTAGAATTAGTGGGTAACACATGACACAATTCTATGATCGACTTAGTGGATAAAATCTGAAAAGCATTAATTTCTTTTTGAATCGATATAGCCCTTCGCCATTTTGTTAATTTTTCATATAGATCCGGATGTGGTGTATTGGCAGCTGCCTTTGAAGCTCTACTTTTAGTACTTGATTGCTTCTCCGTATCTATATCTGCATTTGCTCTTGTAGTAACATAATCTGAAACAGTAAAAGTGGTTTTGGTGAGATTGTAACAAGCTTTTTTTATGAGCAATTCTTTTTGTACCCGCCTAAGATTCTCCGTTGCCTTTTTCTGCACCGATTGATTATCGCTAAGCATAGGGATATTTTTAAAATCAGGCAGAAGAGCCGTGTCTATTTTATTATAGAAATAGACACTTGCTTTTTTAAGTCGCTCTAGTAACTCTTCGTTTTCTTCAGGTAAGGCTTCATTTTGAAAATAAGCGCTTAATTGATGTTGAAATTTATCGCCGACAGCAACCATTGTTTTTTCCGCTTCCTCTGCTAAGTTATTTACTTGAGATAATGCGGCAGTAGTTAAGGTATTTTCATGCTCCATATATACCCGCATCAAACCTTGAAAGCCAAATTGTAATTTTTTAAAATTGAATAGCTCTCGAATTAAAGATTGTTGATACTCTTTTTTTGATTGATATAGGTCTTTTTCAGTTGGCGCATTTTTCTCCGCTGCTACGGTATAATCTTTAACTACGGAATCCGTCTTCACACTCCTAGATTCTAACTTTGATCTCAATACAATACCTTCAAACGTTTTACAACGACTTAGAGCAACATATACCTGTCCATGTGCAAAAGCAGATTGCGCATCTATTACCGCCCGTTCAAACGTCAATCCTTGACTCTTGTGAATCGTGATCGCCCAAGCTAATTTTAACGGATATTGTGTAAAGGTACCTACCTCCTCCTCTGTCACTTCTTTGGTCGATTCGTTGAGACTATATTTTCTATTGGTCCAATCTACTTTAGAGACCTCAATAGCATCAACATCATCTGGACATCTCACCGTAATCTTCTCCTTCTCTATCTTCGTGATTTGCCCTATCTTTCCATTATAATATCGCTTCTCTTGAGAAATATCATTTTTTACAAATAAAACTTGCGCCCCTACTTTGAAAGCCAATGTCTCTGAGGTAGGATAAGAATGCTCTGGAAAATTTCCTTCCACCCCTGCTTTAAAGTTATGTAGCTTACCCTTTAATAAATCTAATTGTTCTTTATTAATCGAATTAGCTGCCGAATTATGAGAAGTCAACGTAATATAAGCTTCCTCATTAGTCGGTTGAAAATCAGCGATATATCGGCTATTCAATAAAGCCAATACCTCTTCATCCATATTATTATCCCGCACTTTATTCAGAAGGCGAATAAAATCTTCATCAGATTGTCTGTAAATATGTTTTAACTCAATGGTAATCGGATAGGTTTGTTGTAAGGCTAAACTGCCAAAAAAATAAGGAGTCTTATAGTAATCGCTCAATAACCTCCATTCTGGGCCTTTTACAACGGGAGGCAATTGGTGTAAGTCTCCAATCATCAATAACTGTACCCCTCCAAAAGGTTTACTACGATCCTTATATCTTCGTAATACACTATCAATCCCATCCAATAGATCAGAACGAACCATACTGATTTCATCAATTACCAATAAATCTAGACTTTTCAGCAGATTAATTTTCTTTTGAGAAAACTTACGATTACGGTTTAGATCATTCTTAGTACCTGGTAAAAAAGGACCAAAAGGTAGTTGAAACAAAGAATGAATAGTCACCCCTTTCGCATTAATTGCAGCTACGCCAGTAGGCGCTACTACGGCCATTCGCTTAAGGCTTTGTTCCTTAAGTTGGTGCAAAAAAGTAGTCTTCCCGGTACCTGCTTTACCAGTCAAGAAGATATTTCTATTCGTGTTTTGGACAAAATCGAAGGCTAGCTCCAATTGTGGGTTAGACGTATAGGTCATGTGTAGTGATTTGGTAACAGCGAAGGAGTTAGCTCTACTAAATGTAGAAGTTATTCTTTTGCCATTACATAGTATGTTTAGAAGACCAAATATAACAAAATGAAGAGAGAAAATAGGGAGATTACTCTATTTTCTAATAGAAACATCTTTCGCTAATACTTTCTACATTTGCAAACTAAGTTTCCCGCATAAGTACTTAGCTGACATTTGACGTTTTTGACGTTTACTAAACCTTTAAGGTTTAGTAAACGTGTATCCAACTTATATCCAAGATTTAACGCTTAGGAATGAGGAGATAATAAATGTTACAAGTTGGGTTAGTCATTCCCGCCTGTCTAGCAAGCCAGATAGACCCGACTGCGTCAGCGGGCTGGTTTCTGTC
>JALZWC010000099.1 GCA_023300255.1 Saprospiraceae bacterium
GGTTCCTGCGGAATGACAAGGTGTGGAGGTAGGGATGGAACGGGTTCCTGCGGAATGACAAGGTGTGGATGTAGGGATGGAACGGGTTCCTGCGGAATGACAAAATGTGGAGGTAGGGACGGTACAGGTTCCTGCGGAATGACAAGGTGTGGAGGTAGGGACGGTACAGATCCCTGCGGGATGACAAGACGTGGACGTAGGGACGCTGCCCTAACTTTATTTTCCACTCAATTTATTTAGGAACCAATCCCAAGACTTCCTCTGCATATTGATAAGTCGCTGCTTGCACAGAAGAAATATCTTTAGACTTTATAGTATTCACCATCACATGATCTTTGACATTAGGAAAAGCTATAGCTCTTTTTTGGTCGGTAGGTGTTTTTGAATATTTATCAAATTCTAACATAGCAGCAACAGAAACTACAGGATCTTGCTCTTCCTCATTTTTATAATAGTAGCCCATAAAATAGGGCTTAGTCACCTTTGCAAATGTTTCTGGTGTCATCGTTTGTTCTATCAATGCTTTTAAGCCGATGACTCCTTCTGTTTTATATTCAGACGTAACATAATTCAAATCTTTTCTAGCCTTAGTGTCCTCAATTTTTCGATACTCTCCAATCAAATTATTGACAATATGAGTTCCCCATGGCATGGTCAATAATTCAGAACCAGCAAAAGCCAAGTCTATATTAGGAGAGTATAAAAATTGTGCATCTATTAAATCTGGATTTTCCCCTTCTAAATAGATTCCTAAAGTACCTCCTGTAGAGCAAGACATCACAATTACTTTTTCTCCAATCAAATGCCCGATAGCAATGGCTTCTTTTGCGGAATTAATATACTCTTTGGGCGTAAGCGAACCAAAGGAATTTTTATCTGCAATACCATGCTGTGCTAATCGAGATAAATACAAATTGAAACCATATCGCTCTGCAAATGGTTCGTGTATCCCGTTCCCTTCAAACCAAGTCGCCGAAAATCCATGTAAATACACTACACTGTAAGGCGTTTTTTTTAAAGAATCTGCCCATACAATTCTAGCTTCATTATCAGGGCGAATATTAGCGACTTTGGCTTCTTTTTCTTGGACATACTGATCTAGTTGTGCTAAGGAGATATCCAATAATTTTATTTTTCCGTCTACTTGGTCATAGTGATTTTTAGGACCTAATACTAAGCACCCTAATAAAACAATTGGTAATAGGTATCTTTTCTTCATTTTCTAAATTTGGAACATTAAGCATCAGCTAAAGCCAATGCTTAACTTAATAGGATGTTCTCAATAAAACAGATAAGCGTACTAATTTCACATCTTATTTTCCAGAAAATTCTTTGCCCGTGCTTGTGCATTCTCTCGAACATTCAAATAATAAAAATTATAATCCGCGATATGGTAATTCTTCGTTTTTAATAAAAAGCTACCAAAGAATTTTGGTTTAGCGGCCCAAAGAATCCCTTTATCTGCTACAATTTTAGCAGAGGTTAGATTGGGATGAAGTTTCTTTATTTTTCTTAATACGCCACCTTTATTCAATTCATGTGGTGCAAGATCTTCCGATGTAGTCCAAGTCAAAGGATTCGTAACAGCGATTTTTTCAGAAACATATCGGTCTGGATTGTACCCCTCTTCAAATGTACGCCAAGTACAAAAACAACCCGTCTGAGTAGGTGTTTCACAAACAGGAATTTGCTCATACTGATCCTTTGCAACAGGAATACCTACTAAATAAGCCGCGACTAATTGTTTTTGTAGTTCTTGTCCATCAAAAAATTCTTTTATCAATCGAATACCATGTGTCGTACCTTGACTATGGGCTGCAATAATAATAGGTCGACCATTATTATAATGATCTAAATAATATTGAAAAGCAGATTTCAAATCTTCATAGGCCAAATCAAAAACCTTTTTAGACATCTCCTTGTCCTGCTCAAAATAAGCCCTAATATGTGCCTGTCGATATCGAGGAGCATATATCTTTCCTACTCCATTAAAAATAGAAGCTTGTAATTGGATCGTAGATTCATCTACTCTTTTATTAAATGCGGGATCATTGACTGGCGCATTCCACTGGTCATCCCCTTTTTCTCCAGTATAAATAGTAGGATACATAAAGAAAACATCTACAGCTGCATTCTCTTGTTCATTCTTTAGTTTTTTAGGCGTTACATCTGCTTTATCTTTTTTATTCGGCAGCGCTGCCCAAGAATAGGACTTAGTATAATCTGGAGCAACGGGTACTTTTTCTTGTTGAAATACGCCCAAAGGGTAGATTGTTTTGTTAGAACAATTGGAAAGCCCTATAGCTAACAGTATAATGGGTAAAAGATATTTCATTGTTGTTTATTTTAGATTTCAAGTTTTTTAAAACAAGTATATTTCAAAATACTAATCACTTTTCTCCAAAAATAATAGAATAACTTATAATTAAGTGCTTCAAACTAATTAAACGGGTAATTTATAAGCATCTTTTTCCCGTTTAATTAATCCAAGACACTTAAGTAGTCGGACACCTCCAAAAGTCTAATCAACTACTATTACTTCTTTAAAAATTCGCTTAGTGGTCGACTTCATAAGTCCTTGACAATTTAAAATGG
>JALZWC010000100.1 GCA_023300255.1 Saprospiraceae bacterium
AGTAATGGTGTAAGAATAAATGTACATTCTTGAGTCGCTTATTTTGTTCCTAGTTTTTTCTTTAAAAGCGGGAATGAACAAACATCGTTTGTGAACCGCTTAGCGGATGGGATGCTTGATACTGTATTCTTGTACCTTTTGAGCAAATTTTTTCAATTGATTTTGCTTATCGGAATATTGAGTACCCGTAAATTCAAAAACAATTTGCTTTTTATAATGCTCTCTAATTAGATAAGTCTTGCCCACTCTCCTTCTACCTATAATGGCCAGTAGTTCTGCTTTTTTGGAAAACAATAAATTATCTAATGTTTTTCTTTCGTATTTTCTACCAATCATAATTATTATTTCGCTTAAAGCATTGAAAATACATAGATTAAGCGACGTATACAAATTCATAATTCGCTTAATCTATACATTTCATATACTTTAAGCGAAATAATTACTTTTCATAATAACTTCATTTAAAATATTACTTAAATCCCTTATAGCGATCAATATCTAAAACTAATAGATCTTCATGTCTAATGGTTGCTAGAATTTCTATCAAGTTTAATTACTAAAAGATCACAATAGAGCATACATAAAAGCTCAAATATAAAGTATACTTTTACCATAAATGTGAGAAATAAAAAAGAGTACTTTGTAATCTATTGAGGAAATACAATAAATAAATGAATATTCATTAATGAATAAAGAATTAGAGTTTCTACAAGAATTATTTACTACAGAAGGAGAGTCTATCAATATCCTTGTCTTTATTGTAAAAATATTAGTTACTACCGTTTTATCGTTAGTAATAGGTTTTTTTTATGTGAGGTATGGTAATGCGCTATCCAATAGAAGTGCTTTGGCAAAAACATTTGTGTTAATTGGACTTAATACGATGCTGATTATTTCTATAGTTAAGTCGTCCTTAGCATTATCGCTAGGGTTGGTGGGAGCATTGTCCATTGTGCGATTTAGGACCGCTATAAAAGAACCCGAAGAATTAGCGTATTTTTTTATTGTCATTGCTATCGGATTAGGAGTTGGAGCAGGTCAGTTTATCGTTGCCATTTTAGGTACAATTAGTCTATGTGTTATCATTTTTTTGCTGAGCTTAGGTAAGACTAATATGATTACTCAAAATTTCACCATTCAATTAAAGCAGGCCACTAAAGAAGATGTAGAAAATATTTTGCATATACTTCAATCTCATGCTACTCAATTATCCTTACATAGATTAGATGATAGTCAGCAAGCAACGGAACTATCTTTCTCTGTTAGTTTTCAAAGCATTCATAAGTTATTGGATGTAAAAGAAAATTTACAAAGTCAGTATCCAGGAATCTCCTTTAGTTTTTTGGAATTACAATAAATCTACCAGATGGAAATTAAAGAGAAAAGAGCTCCGTTTCTGATTAAGTATATAGTTGGATTTTTCACTCTTTTAGTTATTTTATTAATCCTAGCCTTTGTTAATTTTCAAAAGAAGAGTGTTGATAATCCCTCTATTTTAACAGCAACAGAGATAGGCTTCCTTCAGAAAGCATCTACGATAAAGGAAGTCTTATCTAGATATAAAGACAAGACAATATACCTTAGTGTAAATGACGATGCTTCAACCAATCTAACGCCTTCTACTCGATCATTTTTTAATAAAATTGGTGGAAAAGAACTTGCTCAACTTTCCTTTCGAGAAGCCTATGTTGGGCTTATCGAAAACGGAAAATTCATTAAAGAAGAAAAGGCAAAAGATAGAGTATCCTTGATACACAAAGGTACAAAGATGGAAAGTCCGGGATATGAGGTAGGAAGTTATAGTCTCTTAAAAACAGCGCAACAGGAAATAAAAGAATCCAGTAGAGGACTCCATCTCTTCATTACAGATAAGCAGCATATCATCGCTTCTTTTTCTTTTGATTTTTTTTCTGAAAAAGAACCAATATCTAAAGGAAAGCCAATAGATTATCACCTTTTAAATACCGATATAATTTCAATTAAAATTGATAAACAAGCCTATGAGCGATTGTCGAATAAAAGAGAATCGGCATTAAGAACGAAAATTTTGTTAACTGGAGATGAAGATTTAGTAAGCTCACAAATTCAGTATAAAAACAAACAGCATAAAGCTCAAATTAGATTAAAAGGGGATTGGACCGATCACTTAGCAGGAGAACAATGGTCATTTAGAGTAAAACTAAAAGAAGGGGACACACTCGATGGAATGAGAAAATTCTCTTTGCATCATCCCAAAACACGTAACTATGAAGGAGAGTGGTTATTTCATCAAATTTTAAAAGCGGAAGGCATTTTACATTTAAAATATCAATTCGTTCAACTGCAATTAATAATAAAAGATGGAATAAATGAACAGGTAAAAAATCTTGGCTTATATGCTTTAGAGGAATCTTTTGACAAACAATTGATAGAGCGAAATAAGAGGCGAGAAGGTATTATTTTAAAAATAGATGAAGCGCCCTTATGGCAAGAAAGAGCCGATTTTTCAAGTAAGGACTTAGATTTATCCGAGCTAGAATATATACAATTAGCCAATTTTGACAATTTAAATGTGCTACCTTATTCAGAAAAAAGGATTCGCCAAGATAGTCTGTTATTTAAACAATTTAAAAGGGGCCAGCAATTACTTACTGCTTATTTGCAGGATGAACTTCTTATAAGCGATGTTTTTGATGTATCGCTACTAGCTAAGTATAATGCCATTTGTAATCTACTAGGAGCTAATCACGCTTTGATATGGCACAATCATAGATTTTATTACAATCCCATTAGTGCAAGATTAGAACCGATAGGTTTTGATGCAAATTCTATTGTTAAAGAATGGTATTTCTATTCGTATAAAAATGCTCAAAAAGACTTAGCATATATGGAAGCCTATACCCAAGCCCTATTAGAAGTAACTAAGGATGAGTATATAGATAGATTACTTAATTGGGAAGGCTTGGAAGAAAAAACTAGTCTTTTACAAAGTATTTACCCCTATCATAAATGGGAAGGAAGAGAAATTTTAAAACATAATCAGCAAATTCTAAAAACCTACTTAGCCCCTGTTAAATCTTTAAATATTTTTTTGAAAGATATGGACAAGAAACACTTGAAAGTAAATATTGAAAATTTTGGACGGTTTCCTGTTGAGATACTAGCTTTAGAAAATGAAGGAGGTAAAAAACTGGGTAAAGTAGCAACCAATACAATCATACCATCTAATGAGAAGCAACTGATCTCTCTTAAGCTCGATCCTAATTTTTCAAAGCAATTTATTGCTAAAAAATTCAAAAAAACAGATTTTTCTATTCACTCAGATATTGACAAGTTGAGAATTGTTTATCAAACAATAGGCACCACCTTAGCTCAACGAGCTACAATTATTCCTTGGTCAAAAAACGCACAATTACCACCAGGTATTTTTACACAAACTTCTACTATTTCTCAATTTGATTTCTTATCAATTGATGAAGAAAAAAAATTGATTACTTGCCAACAAGGAGTATGGCGTTTAAGTCAACCTTTGGTTATTCCAGCTGATTATACGTTATTGGTTAAAGCAGGTACTCGAATAGAATTAACGAATAGCCTATCTAAAATTATTTCTTTCTCTCCTATTCGACTAGAAGGTTCTAAAGAAGCACCTATAGAAATTTATTCTTCTACAAAAAAAGGCCAAGGCATCATGGTGTTTAATAACCAAGATACCTCCATTATAGATCATTGTAAATTTACTAACTTATCTAATCCTACAACTACCAATTGGGTGGTGACAGGAGCAGTAAACTTTTATAAAGCTCCTGTCAAAATAACTAATAGTACCTTTAGTGATAATCGTTCAGAAGATGCCTTGAATATTATCAATACTTACTTTGAAATGGAAAATGTATTTTTCTCCAATACTGCTTCGGATGCTTTTGATGGAGACTTTGTAGAAGGATCAATAACCAATTGTATATTTAATAATTCAGGAAATGATGCAATAGATGTGTCTGGATCAACTATCAAAGTGCAACAAGTGGCTATTACAAATTCTGGAGATAAAGGAATTAGTGCAGGAGAAGCTAGTACCATAGCAGCTCAACAAGTAGTAATTAAAGAATGCGAGATTGGTGTAGCTAGTAAAGATCAATCAAGCATACAATTAAATGATTGTTGGTTAAAGAATAATAAATTAGCTTTCACCGCTTTTCAAAAAAAATCAGAATTTGGAGTAGCTTCCATATCAGGAGATGCCATTAGAATGAATGGTAATCAATTAGATCATTTAATAGAAAAGGGTTCAACCTTCCATTTAAATGGTCAGCTAATGCCAGTAGTTAACAAGGTGAAAGAAAGAATGTATGGGGTAGAGTTTGGAACAAGTAGTCAGTAAGGAATGTGTATGAAATAACTTCGTAATTTATGCTGCTTCTTTTGCTCTTATTTTTCACTTTAATTCAGTCAAAGTATCAACAATTATCCTTCAT